>JAMOTW010000085.1 GCA_027062125.1 Thermococcus sp. | reverse complement strand
CGAGGTTGAAATAATCGAGAAGGCCCGGCCGAAGAAGGAGGTAAGCTTCACTGAAGTCTTTCCAAAGAGGCCGGAGCTCCCGAGCGTCGCCATACTCGGAACTGGTGGAACCATCGCGAGCAGGATAGACTACAAGACCGGTGCAGTTCATGCCGCCTTCACCGCCGAGGAGCTCGCCAAAGCCGTTCCTGAGATATTCGAGATAGCCAACATAACGCCGAAGCTCCTCTTCAACATAATGAGCGAGGATATGAAGCCGGAGTACTGGATTAAAATAGCCCACGAGGTAGCTTCCATGCTCAACAACGGCGAGGACGGCGTTATAGTGACCCACGGAACCGATACGATGGCCTACACCGCCTCAGCGCTCAGCTTCATGCTCCGCGATCTCGGCAAGCCAGTCATCCTCGTCGGTTCCCAGAGGAGCTCCGACAGGCCCAGCAGCGACGCGGCCATGAACCTCATCTGCTCCGTCAGGATGGCCACCGCCGACTTCGGCGAGGTGGCGATAGTCATGCACGGCGAGACCGGCGACACCTACTGTTTGGCCCACCGCGGAACCAAGGCCAGGAAGATGCACACGAGCAGGCGCGACGCCTTCAGGAGCATAAACGACATTCCCATTGCAAGGATATGGCCAAAGGGCGAGATAGAGTTCCTGCGCGACGACTACCGGAGGAGAACCGACTCCGAGGTCTGGGTTGACGACGAGATGGAGGAGAAGGTGGCACTCGTCAAGGTATTCCCCGGAATCCGGCCGGAGATCATAGACTTCTTCGTCGATAGGGGCTACAAGGGACTCGTCCTCGAGGGAACCGGCCTCGGTCACGTTCCGACCTACCTCATAGACTCGATAAAGCGCGCCACCGAGGAGGGCGTGACCGTCTGCATGACGAGCCAGTGCCTCTACGGCAGGGTGAACCTCAACGTCTACTCCACAGGAAGGAGGCTCCTGAAGGCCGGAGTCATACCGTGCGAGGACATGCTCCCGGAGACGGCCTACGTCAAGCTCATGTGGGTCCTCGGCCACACCGACGATCCGAAGGAAGTGCGCGAGATGATGCTGACGAACTACGCCGGCGAGATAACGCCCTACACGAGGTTTGACGCTTACCTGAGGTGATGAGGATGGCTGAGAAGTTCAACTATGGGGAACTCGGACTCAAGGTCGGCCTTGAGATTCACAGGCAGCTGGACACGAAAAAGCTCTTTTCACCCGTCCCGAGCGAGTTCAGCGAGGAGGTTGACTTCACCTTCGAGCGCCGTTTGAGACCCACCATAAGCGAGCTCGGCGAGATTGATCCCGCCGCACTCGAGGAGTTCAAGAAGGGTAAGAAGTACGTCTACCAGGGCAACTACAAACTGACGGACCTCGTTTACATGGACGAGGAGCCGCCCCACATGCCGGACGAAGAGGCCATGAAGGTGGCCCTCCAGATAAGCTACCTCCTCAACGCCACCCCCGTTGACGAGGTTCACTTCATGCGCAAAATCGTCATCGACGGCTCGAACGTCTCGGGCTTCCAGAGGACGGCAATAATAGCGATGAACGGAAGGGTCGACACGCCCTGGGGAAGCGTTGGAATCCCGACGATCTGCCTCGAGGAGGACGCGTGCCGTATCGTTGAGCGGAAGGAGAAGGAGGTAATCTACCGCCTCGACCGTCTCGGCATCCCGCTCGTGGAGATAAGCACGACCCCCGACATACACCACCCGGAGCAGGCAAAGGTCGTCGCCAAGTACATAGGCGATGCGTTAAGGGCCACCAGAAAGGTCAAGCGCGGCCTCGGAACCATCAGGCAGGACCTCAACGTCTCAATCAGGGGCGGCGCGAGGGTCGAGATTAAAGGAGTTCAGGAGCTGGACATGATACCCCTGATCATAGAGAGGGAAGTCGAGAGGCAGGTGAACCTGCTCAGGATACGCGATGAGCTCCGCGCTAGGGGCGTTAAACCGGAGGACATCACGGAGGAGTTCCACGACGTCACGGAAGTCTTCGAGAACACCGGTTCGAAGATAGTGGGAAGGGCGATAAAGAACGGCGGGAAGGTTCTGGCAATTAAGCTCCCGGGCTTCCGCGGGCTGATCGGAAAGGAGATACAGCCGGGCAGGAGGCTCGGCACCGAGATGGCGGACAGGGCAAAGAAGTACGTCCGCGGAATCTTCCACATCGATGAATTACCGAATTATGGAATTACCGAATTAGAGGTTAACGCGGTTATCGAAAAACTTGGGCTTGGGGAGAACGACGCCTTCGTCCTCGTCGCGGCCGAGGAGGAAACCGCAAGGAAGGCCCTCCGTGAGGTCGTCCAAAGGGCCAGGGAGGCCATAGAGGGCGTGCCAGAGGAGACGAGGAGGGCCCTGCCCGACGGCAACACCCAGTACATGCGCCCGCTCCCGGGCAAGGCGAGGATGTACCCGGAGACTGACATACCCCCCATACTCATAACGCCCGAGATGAAGGAGGAGATACTCGGGAACCTCCCGGAGCTTCCGCAGGAGAGGGTCGAACGCTTCGTCAGGGAGTACAGGATCGACAAGAGCCTCGCCGAAACCCTCGTAAACGACGAGCGCGACGAGCTCTTTGAGGAGCTCGTTGGAAAGGGCCTCAAGCCTTCCCTCGTTGCTTCGATTCTCGTCGTCGTCCTCAAAGGCCTGAAGAAAGAGATCCCGATAGAGAATGTAACCGAGGAGCACATCCGGGAGGCCTTCGAGCTCTACCTCAACGGGAAGATAGCGAAGGAGGCCTTCGAGGACATATTCAAGGAGCTCGCAAAGAACCCCCAGAAGAGCGCCGCCCAGGTGGCCGAGGAGAAGGGGCTGACGCTCCTCAGCGAGGAGGAGGTCGAGAGGATAATCGATGAGGTAATCCAGCAGAACATCGACGTCATCAAGGCCAAGGGAATGGGCGCGATGGGCATGATAATGGGCCGCGCGATGGCGAGGCTCCGCGGAAGGGCCGACGGAAAGCTCGTGAACCAGCTCGTGAGGAAGAAGATTCGGGATTTGGTGATCACCTAAATTCCCTGCATTTTTCTTATTTTGAACTTCAGATAGCCAAAGAAAGCTGCATTGATGTGGAAGTGAGTTGTGTGTATGAATATCTCTTTTACCTTTAGAAAATTTTCAAAGCTCATAACAGCGAGCTCCTTTAGAGAATCCTTTTCAAATATCAGTATTGAACTGTTGGAGATTCTGTTATCAAATGCTTCAAGGGGATCATAAATTAGCGCTGGAGGCTCTTTCACCCTGTCGAGTCGTATACCGCGACAGTTTTTTGATATCAGTTCATCAAAGAGGGTAAAGGATCCCCTCATAAAGCCCAGAGGATGATCAATCACTTTAATATCAACGGGTTCTACGAACTCCTCTCCTGTGTAGTATGTGAGTGTGGTTTTTTCTCTTATATTTGCCCTCTCAAAAACTGCGAATAGTGTATTGAGATAGGTGTCCAACACAGTTTGTGGCTCAATGTTTCCATCGTGGAGTTCCTTGAGAAGAACCTTTTTGCCCTCTTGACATTCAAGACGAAGCAATCTGTTACTGTCCGAGTCAACTATATAGACACCCTTATCGGCTAGGAACGTGACATATTCTGTATGACGGATGGGGATGTCCTCAAATAAAAGCTCAAAAAGTTTTGAGGTGGAGCTTACAAAGACTTCTTTGCAAGTACCAAACTCCGTTTTAGCTTTGATCATTACACAACACCGTTGGGATTAAGGTAACATCCTTTAAAACAGTTTTTGAAGAAACGAATGAGATCGGGCATCGACGCCCCATCATGGTTCGGAGTGAGGGAAATCAGTCACCATCCAACAGGTTCTCCCGAGGTACAGCTTTTTAAACCCTGCGACGTAGTCAAGAGCATGGGAGAAAAGTTTCGCACGGCACTCACCATTATGACCAGAGAAGGAAAGAAGGTTACCTACTCCCTGGTGCGTTGCCAGTCCCTCACAGAGTGCTTAAAGAAAATCGAGAGTACACTCAAGTCATCCAGCATAAACTTCATGCGCCTCGTTGACCCCGACTGTTACTCACTCGTGAGCACCGTCGAGGGATACTCATCCACTGGCTTCTCCATTCTCGAAGCTAGGGGCCCGTTGAACAGGGCTTTCTACGTGGTCCCTTCCCCGGAGCTTCCATCCTTTAACGAACTCGGAGAGGAGTTCAGAATCAAGTTTCGGGTGAAGAAGCAGGAAGTGGTACCCCTCCTGGTGAGGTACATCTGCCAGGGGAAGATCAGGAAAAGACACGCCCACAGCTCAACGATAAACTTCATTCTGAGCATGATAGCAGGGCTTGCGAGTCCCCTCTTTACCGGGGAGATGAGCTTTCTGGCCCAGATAATCGTGATGGCTGCCTTTGCCTTTGGGCTCTTCTTCCTGCTGGAGTATCCGCTATCACTCCTCCATCTCAAAGGGGTGGATATTGTAAAAGAGGAGAACATCAAAGCCCGTGTAGTCCTCATTAAATTTGAGAAGAGGAGCTAACGCCCGAGCTCCTTGTGGGCCTTCGCGAGGTGCTTAGCGGCTATCGCGGCTAAGAGGGAAAGCTCGCCCGCTAACACTGCACCAGCTATTATTTCGGCGAACTTCTTGGCGTTGGTTCCAGGCGGGTCCCCTCCGCCGGCAACGCCCATTATGCTCAGCGCCTCCCTCTGGGTCGGAACGCGCGTTCCACCTCCGACGGTCCCTATCTCAAGGCTCGGCATGGTGACGCTGATGTAGAGGTCGCCCTCCGGGGTAACCTCGGCGAGGGTTATGCCGTGCGAGCCCTCGGTGATCTGGGCCTCGTCCTGACCGGTGGCGAGGAAGATGGCGCCAACGATGTTTCCGAAGTGGGCGTTGAAGCCGTAGGAACCTGCCTGGGCCGAACCGACGAGGTTCTTCCTGTAGTTGACCTCGGCTATGAGCTCCGGCGTCGTCTTCAGCTTCTTCTCCACTATCTCCCTGGGGATTACCGCCTCGGCTATAACCGTCTTGCCGCGGCCGTTGATGAAGTTCATGGCGTTCGGCTTTTTATCCACACACAGGTTGCCCGAAAGCGCGAGGTACCTCACGTCCGGAAAGTGCTCCTCGATGACCTTCATTATCTCCTCGCTCGATATCGTCACCATGTTCATGCCCATGGCATCGCCGGTCTCGAACTCAAACCTAAGGTAGAGGTTGTTGCCCACTATGTAGGGCTTGACGTCCCTCAGCTTCCCGTGTCTGGTGACCTTGCTGACGGCCTTCTCCTGGAGGTAGTCGATGTTGGCTTTGACCCACTCGGCAACTTCCCTGGCGCGCCTCGCGTCCGGGCACTTGAGGAGCGGCGCGCGGGTCATCTTGTCTCCTATGATGGTGGTCTTGACTCCCCCAGCCGCTGTGAGGGCAGAGCAACCGCGGTTCACCGAGGCAACGAGAGCCCCCTCTGTGGTGGCGAGCGGGATATAGAACTCGCCCTTCGCGTACTCGCCGTTGATTTTGAGCGGCCCGGCGACGCCCATGGGTATCTGGACGACGCCTATCATGTTCTCGATGTTCTTCCCTATCACCCGGTTGGGGTCTATCGAGTAGTGGCCAATGTTCTCGAGGCTAACCCCGAACTTCCTCTCAAGGGCCTTTCTCCTTATTTCAGTGGCGAGCTTCTTGTCGCCGTTCGTGTACTTCTCAACCTGGTGGAGCTTTATCTCCCCACTTGCCACTTTTTCCACGAGCTCTTCGAAGTTCACGTCCATACGAACACCTCCAAAATCAGCCGAATATCCATCCCTCAAGGACTTCCCCGGCCTCCTGAAACGCCAGGGAAGCATCACTCCTGGGAGCGTACTTGAGGACAGGGATTCCAGCGTTTATTGACTCGGGGACGCTGTTATCAAAGGGTATCCATCCGAGAACAGGAACCTCAAGATCCTCCTCAACGGCCTCGATGATCTTGTCAACGACGTCCCCAGATTCACGAACTTTGTTAAGGATAACCCCGATGTTCAGATTGTACCTCTCTCCCAGGGCCTTCAGCTTCTCGATCTCGTTCTTTACCATGGTCTCAAAGGAGTAAATCGGGGAACGCTCTATCTCCACGACGATGAGCTGATATCCAGCGACTTCGAATGTGGGGAGTGTGTCAAAGGGTATCCCTGTCGGGGAATCAACAAAGATGACACCGAACTTGTACTTCACCCTGTCGAGGATGTCTACGAGCCTCCGGGGGGAGATTCCGAGAACGTCCTGGAGCTGGGTGCTCCCCGGCATAACGTGGACGCCCGTCTGCGGGTGCCTATATATCGCCCACTCTGGGTCGATGTCAGGGTTTTTCAGGAGGGAGTGCAGGGTGTACTTAACGGTGTCAAATCCAAAGTGGAAGCCAAGGTTCGGGAGGTAGAGGTCACCGTCGACGGCGAGAACACGGTATTCCCTCATGGCGAGAAAAGTGCTCAAGTTGGCCGTCGTGGTGGTCTTTCCAGCACCGCCCCTTCCCGTCACAACTATGAGTACCATTTCTGAACCCCTCCACCAGACTGGGATACTCACAGGATGATATAAGGTTTCCGCTGGCCGAGGGGAACACTGGCCTCCATTCGTCTCCGCAAAAGGTTTATATCGTCCCCGTTCAGATATCCATTGAAAAGTTAAGGAGATGGTTGCCATGGCCGAAAAGATGCCAGCTATCATGAAAACCAAGCCCGCTTACGGTGCTGAGCTCGTTGAGGTTGACGTTCCAAAGCCCGGCCCGGGGGAGGTTCTCATAAAGGTTCTCGCGACCAGCATCTGCGGTACTGACCTTCACATCTACGAGTGGAACGAGTGGGCGCAGAGCAGGATCAAGCCGCCCCAGATTATGGGCCACGAAGTGGCCGGAGAGGTCATCGAGGTCGGCCCCGGCGTTGACACCCTCCAGGAGGGCGACTACATAAGCGTCGAGACCCACATCGTCTGCGGCAAGTGCTACGCCTGCAAGCACAACCGCTACCACGTCTGCCAGAACACGAAGATATTCGGCGTCGACATGGACGGTGTCTTCGCCGAGTACGCCATAGTCCCGGCCCAGAACGCCTGGAAGAACCCGAAGGACATGCCGCCGGAGTACGCCTCCCTTCAGGAGCCGCTCGGAAACGCCGTCGACACCGTTCTCGCCGGCCCCATAGCAGGGAGGAGCACGCTCATAACCGGAGCCGGCCCGCTTGGACTGCTCGGCATAGCGGTCGCCAAGGCTTCGGGAGCTTACCCGGTCATCGTGAGCGAGCCGAGCGAGTTCAGGAGGGAGCTGGCGAAGAAGGTCGGCGCCGACTACGTCATCAACCCCTTCGAGGAGGACCCGGTCAAGGCAGTTATGGACATAACCGACGGTGCTGGAGTTGAGGTCTTCCTCGAGTTCAGCGGGGCACCTAAAGCCCTGGAGCAGGGCCTCGCCGCCACGACTCCGGGAGGAAGGGTTTCCCTGCTCGGCCTCTTCCCGCGCGACGTCACGCTTGACTTCAACAACCTCGTCATCTTCAAGGCCCTCGAGGTACACGGCATAACCGGCAGGCACCTCTGGGAGACCTGGTACACCGTCTCAAGCCTCATCCAGAGCGGAAAGCTCAACCTCGACCCGATAATCACCCACAAGTACAAGGGCTTCGACAAGTTCGAGGAGGCCTTCGAGCTGATGAGGGCCGGCAAGACCGGAAAGGTCATCTTCTTCCCGCACAAGAAGTGAACGTCCCCTTCACTCTTTCCCTTCGACTATTTTTACGACACCGCAATTCTCTTAAGTTCTCCCGCCCACTCACACCGGGAGGTGGCACTATGGAACTGAGCTACCAGGAGAAACTCACGCTCATAAAGCTCGGCGAGAGCAAAAAGCTCAAATTTGAAGAACTCGTTCAAAAGACAGGCCTCGACCAGGTCGCGGTTATGCGCTCCGTCCTCGGTCTGCAGGCCAAGGGGCTTGCAGAGCTCCACGAGAGGAGCGATAAGGTCGCGGTTCTCACCGAGACCGGAAGAAAGTACGCG
>JAMOTW010000084.1 GCA_027062125.1 Thermococcus sp. | reverse complement strand
GACCGTGTTGACCCTTATCTCCGTCATCTCGGCAAGTTCCTCATCGGTGGCTTCCTTCTTCTTCTCGAGAGCCTTGATTACCTCAACGGCCTCCTCTCCACCCATGTCCATTGCGAGTTCGAGGAGCTCCTTGTTCTTCCGTCTCGCCACAGTAACGACCTCCAGAGAATATTCGAACCTCTGAGTACACGCCAGCAGAGCTGTCCAATATTAAACTATGTGGGCTAGACTATATATAGGTTTTTGTCAGATTTCCAACCACAATGGACAGAAAAGAACATTGGTAAAGGCTCACTCGGTGAAGTACTCGTTGAGGAGCTCCTTCGCCGAGGGCTTGTAGAGCTCGAGAACCTCGATGTGCTCTATAACGTTGCCCTCGCGGAGCTTGAGCTTGACCTTCCCCCCGTAGACCTGAAGGTCGTCGAGCATGCCGTATATAGCATCTTCCGCCTCCAGGGGGCTCTTGAACTTCATTATGTACTCCTCACCGTCGGAGAGGATGAGCTTGACCCAGTACTCACTCTTCCTCTTGAAGGGACGGGTAATCTTGGGCTTGAAGTTGTCGATTATGATTTCCAAGAGCGCCACCTCCGGTCTAAAGACTTTTGGCCTCTCTAAGGCTGTTAGGGTACGGATTTTTAAGGGTTTCTTAAGAGGCTCTGGGGAAAATACGCAGACCGGTATTTAAACGTTATGAAGGCAATGTTTTTATTCGCTGGAGTTAAGTGGGTACGGGGCTGCGGAATGTGGGCTGTAGAGGCCGAGGACCTGAGGAAGAGCTACCCCAAGAAAATCCCGCTACCCTTTCGGAGGGTCGAGTGGGTCGAAGCGGTCAGGGGGATAAGCTTCAGGGTGAGGAGGGGCGAGCTCTTCGGCCTCCTCGGGCCGAACGGGGCCGGCAAGACGACCACCATAAAGATGCTGACAACCCTCCTCGAGCCGAGCGGGGGAACCGCCAGAATCCTCGGGCTGGACGTCAGGAGGAACGCCAGGGAGATAAGAAGGAGGATAAACCTCGTCGCCGAGGGCGAGAGAACCCTCTACTGGCGCCTCTCCGCCTACGAGAACCTCAAGTACTTCGCGAGAATATACTACGTCCCGAAGGACGAGGAGAGGGAGCGCATTGAGAGGCTTTTAAAGCTCGTCGGCCTCTGGGAGAGGCGCAACGACCTCGTGATGAACTTCTCACGCGGAATGAAGCAGAGGTTAGCCATAGCCAAGGCCCTGATCAACGACCCGGAGGTCCTCTTCCTGGACGAACCCACCCTTGGTCTCGACGTTCAGAGCGCCATCTTCGTCAGGGAGTTCATAAGGCGGCTCGTCGATGAGGATGGCAAAACCGTTCTCCTGACAACCCACTACATGGCGGAGGCGGAGCGGCTCTGCGACAGGATAGCGATAATCGACCACGGGAAGATAATAGCCCTCGACACGCCGAAGGGGCTTAAGAAGCTTGTGAGGGAGGAGGAAACCATCGAGATACGTGCGAAAAACATTGAGCCGGAGAAAATGTCCTCCTCCCCATTCAAGATGGCCGTTATCGAAAGGAACCCCGAGACAGGCGTGCTCAGGCTGAGGGCCCAGGTTGATGAGGAAGAGCTGCCAAAGCTGGTTGAGTGGCTCGTGCGGAGGGGAGTTAAGGTCCTCTCCGTCGAGAGGAGGGAGCCAACCCTCGAGGACGTCTTCATAAAGCTCACCGGCAGGGGGCTGAGGGATTGATACTGGCGGTCGTGGAGAAGGAGTTCAGGATGTTCTTCCGCTACCCCCTCCGCGTAATTAGCTCCATCCTCGTGGGCATAGTCTTCCTGCTCCAGTTCGTCTACTTCGGTCAGGCCGTCCTGGGGGGCAGGTACTCGGCACTGCTGGAGGCCTCCACAGGGATGGGCGACTATCCAACCTACGCCCTCATAGGCTACGTCCTCTGGTGGGTCTCGGTTTCGCCAATGGAGGCCTACGTCTGGGGAGTAAGGAGGGAGCTCCAGAGGGGAACCTTCGAGACCAACGTGCTGTCTCCCTCGAGGCTCACCGGCCTGCTCTTCGGCCTCGCCCTGAGCTGGCTCCTCATGGACTCCGCCCTAATGGCAGTGGTCTTCGCCTTAGGTGCGGCCCTCTTTGACATACCGGTTACAATCCCCCTCCTCCTGAAGTCCCTGCCCGCAATAATCGCCTCCCTCGTTGCCTTTCTGGGCTTCGGCTTCATCTTCGCCGGCCTGGTCATGCTCCTCAAGAACATCGGCCCCTTCGCCCAGATTTTCGAGTTCGCCATGCTATTCCTCTCCGGGGTCTTCTTCCCCCTGGCGGTAATGCCCGACTGGGTGATATCCCTATCCAAGCTCTTCCCACTCACGCATTCGGTCAACATAGTCAGAACCCTGTTCGCCGGCGGGGGCTACTCGGACGTAGGCTCCTCCCTCCTCTGGCTCCTCGCCTTGATACCCCTCTACTGGGGCATTGGGTATCTGCTCTTCAGATGGGCGGAGAGAACAACGAGGGTGATCGGGTATGGCGGCTACTGAGCTCAGGGCCCTCTGGGGGGTGGCCGTGAAGAGCTGGAGGATATTCCTCAGCTACAAGCTCTGGTTCATAAGCGACATAGCCCTGGGCTTCTTCTTCGTCGGGCAGGCCCTCCTCATAGGTATCGGCCTGACCGGTGAGAGGAACTCCGAGGCCCTTCAGGAGCTTACCGGCTACTCGGACTACGTTACCTTCGCGGTTCTCGGGTTCATGGTCCTGGGCTTTGGATTGACCTTCCTGAGCGGTTTCGTCTGGAGCGTGGTGGACGAGCTATACGCAGGGACGCTCGAGTACTCGTTCGCGGCCCCGATGAGGAGAATAACCTTCTTCCTCGGCAACGTCCTGACGAGGATCCTGCTCTCATTCGTTTACATGGCCTTCTACGTTCCGGCCTTCGTGCTGCTCTTCGGCCTCAGCTTCGATCCGGTCGCCTTTTCACGGGCCATTCCGGTTCTTCTCCTCGGAACCGTGGGGATGATAGGCATGGGCATGGCGGCCGCTGGAATAGTGCTCTACCTCCGCGACCCGGGGCCCTTCATAAGCATCCTCGAGATGCTGGTCTTCGCCCTCAGCGGCGCGATGTACCCGGTGTCGATACTCCCGAGAGGCCTCCAGTACCTCGCGAGGACCCTCCCCTACGCACCCACTACCGAGGCGGTTAGAAAGGTCGTCGCCTATGGCTATGGAGCTTCAACAAACGAGATAACCTACCTACTCCTCGTGTCCCTCGCCTACGGACTCCTGGGATACCTGACCTACAAATGGAGTGAAAAACAGGCGAGGGTAGTTGGTCTCAAGGCCTACTGAAGGGGAGCTCCATTCCGAGTTCCCCCGCAATCCTGACGACCTCGTCGAGAGGGACAACGGCGCTCCTGGCCCCAACCTTCTGGACCGTGAGGTATGCGAGAAGCATTCCAAGTCTGGCCGAGTCTTCGAGCGTCCAGCCGTTCAGGACGCCGTAAATGACGCCCGCGTCAAAGGAGTCACCCGCACCGGTGGAGTCCACGACCTTCGCACTCAGCCCCCTTATCTCCGCCACGTTCCCGCTCTCGTCCCTCACCATCGCCCCACCGCCGTTGAGCGTAACGACGAGGTTCCTGGCCTTCGAGAGGGAGAGGTCGAGGGAGCCGAACTTCCTCCTGTACTCGTCCTCGTTCATCATGAGGTAATCGACCCTCTCCTCGACGCCCTCCGGAAGGGCCGCCTCACCTATGTCGAGGGAGACCGTTATCCCCTTTTCACTTGCAAACTTCACGACCTCTTCAATGGTCTCCGGCGGGTTCGAGGACATGTGGACGTGCCTCGCCCTCGACAGGTAGTCGAAGTCGAGCCTCTTGAGCAGGTTCGCGCCCGGGTACTTGACTATCCTCTTGTCGTCGCCGTGAACCATCGCGACGGCAACTCCCGAGGGCGCGTCGACCACCTGTATTCCAGAGGTGTCAACGCCTATCTTCCTGAAGTATGATATATGGGCCTCCCCTATCTCGTCCCTTCCGACGGCACCCAGGTAGCCGGTCTTCAATCCGAAGTGTGAGAGCCATGTTATCGTGTTCGCAGCTGCACCTCCGAGGCCGAAGTAGGCCTCCTCAGCGTTCACCTTCTCGTGGAACTCGGGGAACCTGTCCAGGAGCATGATTATGTCGTAGTTCAGGTTGCCAACACCGATAACGTCGAGCTTTTCCATTCCGCCCACCCCTCAAGCAGAAACCTCGCCCCCGAGGTTAATAACCTTGCCCATGAAGAGAAAGATTTAAATATCCATTTCTACTCAGTTATGGGTAAGAGGTGGACAAAAATGATGCTCATACTCGAGGCGTATTTCAAGAACTACCCGGCCAGGAGGAAGGTCGCCGAGTTCCTGTTTGAGAACGGCCTCAGCGTTAAGAAAGGCAAGATTTACCTCAGGGACGTCGAAGTTCCAATAAGCGAGCTCGCGAGGATAATAGGCGTCAACAGGAAGATCGTCTACCACACCATTGAGTATATCGAGAAGACCTACCCGCTCAAGCTCATCTTCGAGAAGCTCAACCCGCTGCCGAGCCTCATCGACGTCGCCCCGCTCATGGGCTGGGAGGTCCTCGAGATAGAGCTCGACAAGGACAAGTACCTCCAGGGCTTTTCCGAGGTGCTCGGACTGCTCCACGAGAACAAGGTTCCGGTCATGGAGGTCTTCAGCAGGAACCTCCGCGAGGAGCCGACGAAGCTCTACATAGTCATCGACGGAACTCTGCCAGTGGAGGTCTTCGTCAGGGTCAAGGAGATGGAGGGCTTCAAGAAACTCATACTCCACACGCCCGAAAAGGACAAGGAAAAGTTTGTCTGCAACTACTGCGAGGTCAAGTACTGCCCGAAGAGGATCCTCGTCGAAAAGATGGCTAGCCTGTGACCCTGAATCCCTCCAGGCCCTCGGGCTCTTCCCATTTTACCTCAACCTTCGTCACCCTCGCCATCGGCGGCCCCTGGTGCGCCCAGCCGATTAGAGCCTCGACTCGCTCCTCCTCGCCCTCAACGACGGCCTCGACCGTTCCGTCTGGGAGGTTCCTCACCCAGCCGTTAACCCCAAGCTTTCTTGCCTCTCTCTGCATGCTCCAGCGGAAGCCAACCCCCTGAACGCGCCCGTGGATTCTGAGGTGCGCCCTTACCCGTGCCATGCCGCATCCCGGAGTTATTACCCCCACAATCGATTTAAGCTTATCCGTCGATTCCCAAACGGGGGTGAGTCCATGGAGGCCATATTCGTCTACACCACCTTTCCGGACTGGGAGAGCGCCAGGAAGGTCGTCAGGGAATTGCTGGAGAGGAAGCTCATAGTCTGCGCCAACCTTCGCGAGCACGAGGCCATGTACTGGTGGGAGGGTAAGATAGAGGAGGGCAGAGAGGTCGGGGCCCTTCTCAAGACCGAGGTGAGCAAGTGGAAGGAGCTGAGGAACACGCTCCTTGAACTCCACCCATACGAGGTGCCGGTGATAGCGAGGATAGACCTTGACAAGCTCAACAGGGAATACTCCGAATGGATGGCGAGGGTGCTCTTCGGATGATACGGAAGGTAAAGAGGCAGATAAGGGTCGTCGGCTTCGACGACGGGACGTTTTCCTTTTCCTCCAAGCTCAACCGGGAGAAGACCATCCTCATCGGCGTCGTCATGAAGGGCTCCCAGGAAGTGGTCGGAGTCCTCTCGCGCTGGATAACCGTCGACGGAAATGACGCAACCAACGCAATTACCGATGCCGTTCTGAGCTCCCGCTTCAAGGACTTGAGGGTAATCCTCCTCAAGGGGATAACCTACGCGGGATTCAACGTCGTGGACGTTGGGAGGCTCCACCGCGAGACTGGCCTTCCGGTCGTCGTGGTCGTCAGGAAAAAGCCCGACATGGAGGCCATGGAGAGCGCCCTCAGGAAGCACTTCCCGGATGCGGAGGAGAGGCTCAGGCTTCTTAAAAAGGCGCCCCCGCTGGTTGAGATGATACCAGAAAAGCTCTACTTCCAGGCCGCGGGTGTGGACGAGAAGACCGCGGTCGAGGTAATCCGGACCACCACTAGGACTGGCCTAACCCCCGAACCCCTCAGGCTGGCCCACATGATAGCCTCCGCGGTGATGACCGGGGAGAGCACGAGGGAGTAGGTTTATAAGTCCGCGGGAAAAGAGGGAAACGACCGATGATGGCAACAGGGTAGCTACCGAATCTTGATGTGGAAGCCGTTCCAGTCTGAGGTCTCATTCGCACGGTACGAGCAACACCGGGACCCTCGAGTCCCTTATGACCCTCTCCGCGGTCGAGCCGAGGAGGAGGTCCTTCAGGAAGCTCCGTCCCTTCTTACCCATGACTATCAGCGTGGAGTTCTTGGCTATCGAAGTCCCTATTATCGCCTGGCTCGCCGAGCCGACCATCACCTCGCCCTCGAACTCGGCGTTGAGGCCCTTGGAGGACTTCTCGAGGTTCTTCTTGGCCACCTCGATGTTGTGCTCCAGCTCGTCCACGTTTCCGTAGTCGACGGAGTGGAGGAGAACGCCCCTCTCTATGAGCTCCTCGAACTTCTTAACGGTCTTGATAACCTTTATGGAACACTTCGAGAAGTCCAGGGTTACGAGCGGCCTCTTGAAGACCTCAGAGCAGTCGCCGGAGAGCTCAAACCCCTCATCCTTCTGGACGTACTTCAGGAGCAGGACGGGCCTCTTCGTGGCCCTGGCCAGGTTGGAAGCAGTGCTGCCAACGAACATCCGCCTCCATATGTTCTCACCAACGCTCGGTATGACGACCAGGTCTATGTCCCTCTCCTCAGCCGTCTCGGCTATCTCAATGGAGGGTATGCCTATCCTCACGATGGCCTCAACCCGCGCCCCGGTTCCTTCAAGCTCCTTCGCCAGTTCCTCAAGCTTCTCCTGGTATATTCCCTCGAGCTCGAAGGCCTCGAACTCGGCTATGGTTATGTCGATGACGTGGATGAGGTGGAGCTCCCTAATCCCCTGGGCCACGAGCTTCGGGATGCAGTTCCTGAGCGCGTGAAGGGAAACGTCCGAAAAATCCGTAGGGTACAGGACCTTCTCAAACATCCGACCACCCCAGTATTAACTTGTACGTCGATGTTTATTACCGTTGTCCATGCATTGGAAAGGGTTATAACGCTCCGACTGAAGTTTGAACGGTGATGTCCATGGTCAAGAGGGTCCACATATTCGACTGGCATAAGGAGCACGCCAAGAAGGTTGAGGAGTTTGCGGGCTGGGAGATGCCAATCTGGTATTCGAGCATAAAGGAGGAGCACTTGGCTGTTAGAAACGGCGTAGGCATCTTCGACGTCTCCCACATGGGCGAGTTCATCTTCCGCGGTAAGGACGCGCTGGAGTTCCTCCAGTACGTCACAACCAACGACATCTCAAAGCCCCCCGCCATAAGCGGAACCTACACCCTCGTCCTCAACGAGAGGGGAGCCGTTAAGGACGAGACGCTGGTCTTCAACATGGGGAACGACACCTACATGATGATATGCGACAGCGACGCCTTCGAGAAGCTCGATGCCTGGTTCAACGCGATAAAGCGCGGAATAGAGAAGTTCGGCGACCTTGACCTCGAAATTGAGAACAAGACCTACGACATGGTGATGTTCTCTATACAGGGCCCGAAGGCGAGGGACTTGGCTAAAGACCTCTTCGGCATCGACATCAACGAGCTCTGGTGGTTCCAGGCAAAAGAGGTCGAGCTCGACGGAATCAAGATGCTCCTCTCGAGGAGCGGCTACACCGGCGAGAACGGCTTTGAGGTCTACTTCGAGGACGCCAACCCCTACCACCCGGACGAGAGCAAGCGCGGAGAGCCGGAGAAGGCCCTCCACGTCTGGGAGAGAATCCTCGAGGCCGGCGAGAAGTACGGCATAAAGCCGGCAGGACTCGGCGCTCGCGATACCCTCAGGCTTGAGGCGGGCTACACCCTCTACGGCAACGAGACCAAGGAGCTCCAGCTCCTCAGCACGGACATCGACGAGGTTACGCCCCTCCAGGCAAAC
>JAMOTW010000083.1 GCA_027062125.1 Thermococcus sp. | reverse complement strand
GAGGTTCACGGCGAGGATTTACCGGAGATATGGACGATACAGGGCTTTGACAACACCGTTGAGAGGGCCGAGTACGTCATAAGAACCGCCAAGCACGAGGTTCTAATCAACACCCCCTTCGAGTTCCTCAAGCTCCTCAAGAGCGAAATCCGGGCGAGGAAGGACGTGCTCTTCGTCATAATCAGCAACTTCGAGGACGAGATACCCGACTGGCTGACCGGGGACAACATAATCCTGGCCAGGACCGGCGGTGCGCCCTGGCTCATGGCCAGCTGGATAATCGGCGACATCGACTACGCCCTCTTCTTCGGCGCCCTGCCGAAGGACAAGAGGCGGGAGAAGTTCTACTCCTTCTGGGCCAAGAGCCCCAAGATAATCCAGAACTACATGCACTGGTTCTACACCATCTACTTCGACAACAGCGAGGTCATAAAGCCCCTCAACTACGACAAACTGCCCAAGCCGCTCTCCCTCGCCAACATAAGAACGCTCATCACGGTCCTCAAGATAACGGGGATTCCCAAGAGGGCCGAGATAGTCGGCAGGATGGTCGATACCAAGGAGGTCGTTACCCTCGATGGCGCCATAGTGGACTACGAGTACACCCCCCTCACAGCGAACATCACCTTCAGGTACAACGGCAGCGAGCTCAAGGTCGGCGGCATAGGCAGCTACTTCGAGGACGTTGAGGGCGAGAAGTTCATCCTCCTTGAATAATGCCCCTCTTTTAATCTATCCCGCTTCATCCACAGCTAGAGGTGAACCATGTGAGGGTTCTCATACTTGGCTTTGAGTACCTGCCCGTGAAGGTGGGCGGCCTGGCCGAGGCCATCACGAGCATAGCCGAGGGCCTCGCCGGGCTCGGGCATGAGGTCGTCGTCATCACCCCCGACCACGGAAGGGGTCTCGGGGAGCCTGTGAAGAAGTTCCGGGTAACTGCTTTTGGTGAGAGCGTTGAGATAGAGGCCAGAAGGCGCGGGAGGAACGGTGTGACCGTCTACTCCCTCGCCGGCGGTCTTCTGAGCGAGCCGGACGTCTACGGCCCCGGCTGGGAGGGTCTGCTGAAAAAGACAGTTCTCTTTGGAAAGGCCAGTGCCGGCCTGCTGAACGGGCTCATCGGGGATTTCAAACCGGACGTCGTCCACGCCCACGACTGGCACACCGTCTTCGCCTTTGGCCTCTTGAAGAAGTACTTCGGCATAAGGGGCGTTTTCACGATCCACAGGCTCAACAAGGCCAGGATTCCAGCGGAGTACTTCCACGAGGCCAACCTGGGTGAGTTGGCGCCCTATCCTGAGATAGACCCCGAGCACACCGCCTGCTACATCGCCGACATGGTCACGACCGTCAGCAGGAGCTACCTCTGGGAGGAGTGGGATTTCTTCAGGCACTTCGAGGGCAAGGTTACGCACGTCTTCAACGGCATAGACTGCTCCTTCTGGAACGAGGGACTCCTTGAGAACGCCGCCCTGCCGAGGGAGGAGCGCAGGAGGCTCATCCTGGAGCGTTTCGGCCTCTCCGACGGCAAAACCTTCATGTTCATAGGCCGCTTTGACAGGGCCCAGAAGGGGGTGGACACTCTCCTGCGGGCCATCGAGATACTATCAACCGACCCTGCCTTTGGCGATATGCGCTTCCTCATAATTGGAAAGGGCGACCCTGAGCTGGAGAGGTGGGCGAAAGCCGTTCAGAACCGCTTCCCCAGCAACGTCCGCGTGATAACCGAGCTCCTTTCCAGGGAGACCGTCCGCGAGCTCTACGGCTCGGTGGACTTCGTGATAATCCCGTCCTACTTCGAGCCCTTCGGCTTGGTCCAGCTCGAGGCCATGTGCCTCGGTGCGGTTCCCATAGGCAGCGCCGTAGGTGGGATAAAGGATACCGTCATCGACCTCGACGAAGACCCCGGGAACGCCACTGGAATCCTCGTCCCTCCGAGGGATGCTTTCGCACTGGCCAGGGCGATGATACGGGCCAAGAACCTCGACGGGGAGACGCTCAAGCGCCTCAGGGAGAATGGTAAGAGGCGGGCAAAGGAGGACTTCACCTGGAAGAAGGCCTGCGGGAGGTACGTTAGGGTCTACGAGGGGGCGGTGGATAAGGCCATGCCGTTTCTCCTTTGAGGTTTCCATTTTTTGTTAACTTATGAGTTGAGTAAACAAAATCTGGATAGAAAATTCTTTTAAATACTCTTAGTAACCCATTTTAGTTTACTGTCTGGAGGTGGAATAAATGAAACGGCTAGCCGCGGTGTTGATGGTTCTGCTGATGGCCGTTGCCACAGTATCGGGAGTGAACGTGAAGGCTGCCTCGATTTCCAGGGACCTCTATTACGGCGCCAAGGCCCTTGACCTGAACTACTACACGCCGGAGAGCCTGACTACGATATCCAACTGGACTACCAAGGAGCTCGGTTACCTCCTGAGCCCGTACACTGACCCTGCCACCAACACCACAGTCGTCATCAACAGTGCTGACCAGTACTGGGACCTTCAGAAGGTTGGCCTTGTCATGGGTATCCTGGACAGTGTTAGGGTTTTCCTTGCTGAGAAGTGGAAGTTTTATCCGGTGAACACGCAGAGGTTTTCTAGTATTTATGCCCCTTCTCACTATGGCATTGGTAATAGATGGAGTCTCATGAGTGCCACTACACCGGACGGTTACCTTAACGCATCGTTCCTCAGCGGGGATAGGCTGTTCTCTAAGCCATGGAATTCGCTTGCCATTATGGACCAGAACTCGAAGCTTGTCTGGAGTCTTGTCCATGATAGGGGTGGGTACCTTGGATTTGATGGTCTTTATCATCCCTACCGTTGCACCTGGACCGTTGAGAAGGGTCAGTTCGTGGTTCCAAATAACGCCGTTGTCTACAACCAGACCAAAGGCTGGATTGCTGAGAACGCGGGTAAAAACGCCACTATCAAGATTACTTACCACTGCGACTTTGGTCAGTGGCACAACGGTGTGTCCGGTGGGATTGATGACCTCAAGAACTACGTAGCCTTCCTCTACACATGGTCGTATTATGATTTTAAGGGAGACCTTTACTATGACCAGTACCTCAAGTTTTACTATGAAACAAGCAACATCCTCGGGTTCCAGTGGCTCTCCGATGGCTATGTCGTTTATGGGAACTATACGTACCCAATAGATGACAACGTAACTGCGTCGGAGTACATGTTCTATCCAGACATGCCGTGGGAGCTCTACTGGGTCATGGGTGAGCTCGTCGCCAACGGTGCCGCATATGGAGCTTCCAGAGACTACTACTTTGAGGACTGGAAGGACAACGCAGTACAGCTTGACCTGCTGAATACAAGTCACTGTGATGATCTCCTGAAAGTCATAAGACGTTTTGCTTCCGGTAACGCTGCTGCTTCGTTCCCTGGCATCGACTGGAGCTCCGCAACTTCCCGTTTCAGTGCGGACGTTGACTTCTACCAGTCCCACGGTCATTTCGTAATCAGTAACGGTCCGTACATTATTGAGAAGTACTATCCCCTGCGGCGTATACGTCTTGAGAAGTTCGCGGGATCCCGTAGGGTTTTCACATCCGAGTCGTACATGTTATTAACCGGCCATCCTAATGTTATTGAGTTCGTCTCTGGAACGAATCTCGACACCGCTCTTTCGGAGATAAGCGGTGGCAACATCGATATTGGACTGTTCATGGTTGATCTACCGAGGGTCATGTCCTTAGGGGAGAACGTTCTCCAGTCAGTCACTCTGTATCCGGGATCCTATAGTGCCTTTGAGGTCACAATGAACCCCTACCACGATCCTGACAAGGATGCCCCTATGGTAACCCTCAACAATGGAACTTACTTTAATCCGTTCGCCATCCGGGAACTCAGGTTCGCCCTTAATTACCTTGTGAACAGGGACTACATAGTTAACAGTATTCTCAATGGGGCGGGAACCCCAATGTTTGGGGGTGTAAGTTCAACTGATCCAGTGTACCAGTATGTCTCTCCATCATACCGTGCCCTCGGGCTCTCTCCGGAGGGAGACATCCTCTACGCTCTTCGGCTCATAGATGAGGGCATGAGGAAAGCCCAGCAACAGGTTGCCAAGTACGGTCACAAGCTCGAGAAGAAGGATGACGGCTTCTGGTACTTCGATGACCAGCCGGTTGAGATTAAGTTCATCATCCGTATTGAGGACGAGAGGCACGAGATTGGCCTCTACGTTGCCGACCTCCTTGAGAAGAAGGTTGGTTTCAAGGTGGATAGGATTCTCCTGGACAAGTATGAAGCTTTCGATATTGTCTTTAGGAAGCCGATTAGCAATTATGAGTGGAACCTCTACACCGGCGGTTGGGATGCCGGGGGTCTTGAAAGCGTGTACCAGAACTGGCTGATCTACTCATGGTACTCACCGCTCGGCTACTACCCGAACACCCTGGATCCAAAGCACCAGCCAAGTATCACAGTAAAGGATGCCCTTGAGTTCCTCGGAAGACAGTACGGTGACATCGGTTCGTACGCCTCCGCCGTCCAGAACGCCAGCAGGGTATACTTCGTCTTTAACAACCTGGGAACTCCCGATGCTTTCTCGGCCGCCCAATACATGTCCCGTACGGTCCCCATCACGGTTCGTACTGTTTCAACGCTCGCTAATGAGTTCGATCTCAGTATGGCCAGCTCAAGCGACGTGATAGTGTCCGTTGGCGGTCCACTGGTCAACAGGATAACGGCAAAATACGACGGCATGGTGTTTGTTCACATGGAAATAGATCCTGGGATCATCAGAATCCTCACTCCCAACGAGGAGTTCGTCTGGAACGTCCCGAAGCCTTGGTGGAATGTAACCAGGGGATATTTTGTCATCCAGTTCTTCAACGACAGGGCCACGGGGGCGCTCGTGGTAACAGTTTACGGAACCGACGCCGACAGCACGGCGGCGGGCACCTACTACTTCATGACCCAGGTTTATCCGAACCTCGGCTCATACAGCGGGCTGAACTACCTGGTTGGTCTCTGGGAAGACACTGAACCGGGAGCGGACATTCCCCTCCCCGGAGCAAGCCAAGGAGACACGAGCGGCTTCAGCGCAGGAGACAGCGTCACAATAGTGGCGCAGGGTTGACCCTTTCTTTATTTCCACCCATACTCGGCCAGAAACTTCCTCTTCAGTCTTTTTATCGTCCCAGAAACGCCGAGCGTCCGGAAGATAGCCTTTGAACCGTTTATCTCCGTAACGAGCGTCAGGGCGAAGCGCAGCTCCTCCACGTGCTTCCTGTCGACTCTGACGATTCCGGTCTGGCTCCTCTCGTCGAACTTGATGAACCAGGGTTTTGCCCTCGCCGAGCCGAGGATTCCCAGCGTTGAGAGGCTCGCGTCCCATATGGCCCTCTTTATCTCATCCTTCTTAAACGGCCTCTCCCCGATGACCTGAAAGGCTATGTAGCGGTGCTTGTCCCTCAGGGTGGGCGGCAGGTACTTCGGCTTCTCTCGCATGTTCACACCTTCACGGATTTGGCCACCAACCTTTTTAAGCCATGCCCCGAGGCTGAGTTAGCGAGGTGAGGAGTTTGGTCTGGGAGACGCCTTATTTTTCGTACGCCGTGAGAGAACTGCCGAAGGGTTGCCAGCTCTGTGTTAGGGGCGAGAAGCTTGTTCTATTCACGACGGGGGTCTGCCCGAGGGACTGCTTCTACTGCCCGCTCAGCCCGTGGCGGAGGGAGGATGTGGTTTACGCCAACGAGAGACCGGTTAGGGGTGTTGATGATGTCATTGATGAGGCCCTCCTGCAGGATGCCAAAGGTGCTGGCGTCACAGGTGGGGACCCGCTCGCGAGGCTCGACAGAACTGTGGAGTACATAAAGCTCCTGAAGGAGCGCTTTGGCGAGGACTTCCATGTTCACCTCTACACCACGGGGGCTCTGGCGACTAAAAAGAACCTCGAGAAGCTCTACGACGCTGGACTGGACGAGATACGCTTCCACCCGGACCTTTTCAACCCGCACTCAAAGCTCTTCAAGGTCGAGATAGAGAACATAAGGAACGCCTTCGACTTCGACTGGGACGTCGGCGGCGAGATTCCCTCGATTCCGGGGCAGTTCGATAGGATGAGGTGGTACGCTGAGTTCCTCGACGAGCTCGGGGCGAAGTTCCTCAACGTGAACGAACTGGAGTACAGCGAGATGACGCTCAAGACGCTTTTGGATATGGGCTACCAGCCGGTGAGCGACGAGAGCGCCGCCATTAGGGGCTCGCTCGAGCTCGGTCTAAAGCTTCTCGAGTGGGGTGAGAAGAACACTTCGCTGAGCTACCACCTGTGCACGGCAAAGCTGAAGGATGCAGTCCAGCTCAAGAACCGCCTCAAGAGGATGGCGAGGAAGGTCGCTAAACCCTACATGGAGATAACCGAGGACGGGACGCTCCGGTTTGGCATAGCCGAATACGACGACCTCGACGAGCTCTACGCGCTTCTTGTGGAGGATGCAGAGGTTCCACCGGAGTGGCTGTACATCAACAGGGAAAAGGGCAGGATTGAGATGCCGGAAGAGGTCGCCGTCGAGCTGGCTGAGGCAATAGAGGGCGACGTGAGGTTCTTCATCGTCGAGGAGTACCCGACCTTCGAGGGGATTGAGGTCGAGAGGGTTCCGTTGCCGTGAGTTCCCGCTATTATTTTATCCCTCTAGTTGCTGGTTCCGGGGGCGTAAGCAACTTACGGGGGCATAAGTTCCAAGGATTTCGAAAAGGTTATTTACCCCCGGGAATATTAACGGCCATGCGGGTCTTTGTTAAGGACTACCTCCTCCCGTGGGTCTTCATCATCGTATTTTGGCTCGTCCTCTGGTTTATCATTCCCCCAGTAAGGGAACACCTAAACGCCATGAACATCTTCGCGATTTTCCTCCTTCTCATTCCTTTTCTCCTCGTGGCGCTTCACTTCGTTGGTAAGACCCTTGAACGCTACGGCTATTCGCGGGAGGACATCAGAAGACTGCCCGAGATAATCGAGAAAACCCACGGCAGGCTCTACCTTCCAAAGGATGTGTTCAACATCGTCGGCGACGCCCTTGTCTTCTGGGGCATCTTTGCGTGGGTCCTTCTGGCGACTGGAGACCCGATAATGGGACTTTTAAGCGGAGTCGCGATGTTTGCTGAAATCTTCGCCTTCTCCGTTTTTCTCATCTCGATGTTTATCTGGGTTATTATCTTTCCCCACTCCCTTTACAGGCTCTTTACCGGGAGGGAACCTAACAGGGACTTCCTGATTGAGCTTATGAAAGAAAATCTCGTCCTCACGGCAATCCTTATCGCGGTCAGGCTCATAGCGCTCCATTCAAACTACCCGGTGAGTGATGATTTAATCGGGAAGATGATGGCCTTTGGAAGAAAAACGGAGTTGGTAAGCTTGCTCCTTGCGCTTTCTGGGCTGAACTTCCTGTTCGGTATAACCGGCCTCTATCTTCCGAAGAAATCTCGGAAACTGACCGCTCTGGCTTTAACGCTGATCGTTCTGACCCAAATCCTGCTCATCTGGAGGGTTCTCATGGGCAAATTTTAAATATTTCGTGCATGCATGCACTTGTGGGTGAGAAAAATGGGCAAGACAATTACGATAGCAGATGACGTTTACTATGAGCTCGTCAAGATGAAGGGCAACAAGAGCTTTTCCGAGCTTTTGAGAGAGCTCATAGGCAAGAAAAAGAAGGGCAATCTCGACGTGCTGATGATTGCCTTCGGGACGAGAACCCCTGAAGAGCTTGAAGAGCTCAAGAAGGAATTGAAGGAGGTTGAAGAATGGATGGACTCTTGGACACCAGCGTGGTAATCGAGCTCTTCGGCGGGAACAGAAAGGTTGTAGAAGAACTTTACCAAGAAGGAAACAGAGAGTATCATCTACCAACCATTGTTCTCTTTGAGCTTCACTGTGGTCACCTGAAAGAGCGGGAGGAGCTCATGCTTGAGATGATGCCTAAGGTTGAGTTCGACGAAAACTCCGCAAAGGTAGCGGGAGCGATTTTCAGAGACCTCATGAAGAAGGGAAAACGACCTCCCCTGAAAGACCTTCTCATAGCTTCCACTGCCATAGCCCACAACGCA
>JAMOTW010000082.1 GCA_027062125.1 Thermococcus sp. | reverse complement strand
GCGGCGGGTGTAATGATAGTCGCGTCCTTCACGTCCCTTATCCTCCCAGGGATAGAGAGCGCGGGGTTCCTGCCGGTGGGGGTGGGGATAGCCCTCGGTGTCCTCCTGATCTATGTCGTGGACAGACTTCTTCCCCACGAACACCTTGTCAGGGGTTATGAAGGGCCCAAAGGGATGAAAGAGAGGCTTAGGAAAGTGTGGCTCCTAATATTCGCAATGATAATCCACAATCTCCCAGAGGGGCTTGCCGTTGGAACCTCTATCGTCTACGATCTTAAAGTCGGCCTCGTCACCGCTATAGCAATAGGCATACAGGACTTCCCTGAGGGAACCGTTGTCTCGCTCCCGCTCGCAGTCATACAGAAGAGGAGCCTCGGCCCCATTCTACTGGGTGTCCTGAGTGGAGTTGCTGAGATGGTAATGGTAGTCCTCGGCGCGGTCTTCTTCACGGCCTTTTCTGGGATACTTCCCTACGGCCTGGGCCTCGCTGGAGGTGCGATGCTCTACGTGACGATAAAGGAGATGATCCCCGAGATATACGGGGAAGAGAAGAACCAGACCCTGGTCACACTGGGCTTCTTCGCAGGGTTCTACGTTATGCTCCTCCTCGATTCAAGTCTTTGATGATCCCGTCAACGAGGGTCTTTACTTTTTCTCCGTATTCTTCCCTTGAGCAGTCGTTTATCAGCATGTAGTCCGCCATCGCTATGACGCCTCCAATCCCAAAGCGGAGCTCCTTCCAGTCCCTCTCCTCGAAGTCCTCCCAGCTCTGCGGGTCGTCGTGCCTGCCCCTCTCTCTGAGCCTCTCGAAGCGGAGCTTCGGCGGTGTGTGGACGGCGATGATGATGATTTCCTCCCCCGGAAAGGCACTCCTGAAGGTTCCCACCTCGTCAAGGGAGCGAACGCCGTCTATGACAACGAGCGGGCTCTTCTCTAAAAAAGCCCTCACCTTCTCAACGGCGAGCTTCGCGACCGCGTTCTGACCGAGCTCCTGCCTCAGGCGTATGCTCACCTTTGCGACGTTTTCCTTGGTTAGTTCAAGACCCCGCTTCACCGTTTCCTCACGGACGATGTCACCGAGGGAAACGCTGGGAAAACCTCTCCTCTCGAACTCCTCCACAATTCTACTCTTTCCAGAACCGGGCATTCCAGTTACTATCACTATCATTGAGCCCACCCAGAGTAGCTCGGAGGGGATTTAAAAAGGTAACCCAAAGGGTCACTTGAGGAAGTCCTCAAGCGTCCCCCTCTTTTTCGGCCTTTCCTGCACGCTCACGCTCTTCTCAATTCCGAGGTAGTGGTATATTCCATCGAGGATTTTCGCACCGATGCCTTCGACTCTGAGGAGCTCCGCGGGCTTGGCTCTAACGATGTCCTCAACGCTCCTGAAGCCGGCGTTGTAAAGGGCTCTCGCCCTCTTCCTTCCGATGTTCGGGAGCTTAACAAGCCCAATGAGCTCCTCGCGGACGCCGTGCCTCAGCCTCAGGTGGAGGTCGCGGAGGTAGTTCAGGACTTCTTCCTTCGGCTCGAAGAGCTTGTAGAGTTCTATGAGTGAGTACATGAGCCAGTCCGCCAGCTCAAGGAGCCTGTAGAGGTCTCCGGGGTCTATGTTGTAGGTCTCGTAAATCCTTGTCTCTGGAACCTCGTTGATCCAGTCGAGGAGCACCTTGGCAGTCTTCACTTGCCCTAGGAAGCCCTGGAACCTGGAGTCCTCGTAGTAGGGTATGCTGGAGTACAGCTCGTCCTCAAGCTCGTAGGCGAGGTCAAGGTAATCCTCCATCTCGCGCCTCCTAGCTGTTAAAGTCGCCATGTCGGGGGTTGAGGCCATGAGCTGGAAGATTCCGAAGGGGTTCGGGTTTTTCTCAAGGGCAGGAAAAGCGTCCTTGAACTTCTTCGCGGTGAGTGGGTCTATGTAGAGCTGGGAAGTCCTCTTCCCAAAGGGCAACGGCATAAAC
>JAMOTW010000081.1 GCA_027062125.1 Thermococcus sp. | reverse complement strand
GTCCCAAGACTTTCCCGAAGGCTTTGGCGAGGAGTGTTTTTCCTAATCCTGGATAATCCTCGAAGAGGACGTTCCCGTTTACCAGTGCAGCAGCCAGAGTCTTCCTGATGACAACCTCATTCCCAATATAAACCGACGAGATGACGTCGACTATCTCCTTAAGTGTGTTGGAGGCTTCGTCAATCCTCATGCTCCCACCCCATCAGCTTCCTCAACTCATCAAGGACTTCCTCAACGAGCTTTCTCCTCCTCTCAAGCTCGGCCCTTTCGTACCTCCTCCTTATCCAGGGGGGCGTCAGCGGGGAGGTTCTCTTCCCCTCGTAGTCGGCTATTCTCGATATCAGCTCTTCGAACTCCGCCCTGTCCCCGAAGAGCCTCCCCCCGTAGTAGCTCAGGAACGCTACCAGCGGCCCCTTCCTGCCCCTCACGACGAAGTCCTCTACGGCCTTCCTCGCGGTTGCCATCTCTGGGTCGAGTCTCCCCAGCGTTTCGGCCTCGTGCCTCCTCCACTGGGAGAGGAGGTACTCCTCCGGGTCCCTCTCCGCCACGTAGGAGTATGCCATGCTCCCGGCTATCGCCACGCCCAAAATGAGAACCAGCCACTCCCCGTAGAAGACGAGCTCCGGGTGGGACTCTGCCAGGCTGCTCCTGACTGCGGCGTAGAGGCCGAGGAGACCTCCGAGGGCCCCTATCCCGAGGATGTTCCTTTCCACGGGCTCGGCCCAGGGGTGCTTCTCCGCCATCTCCGACAGGGCGTAGGCCAGGAGGAGGAAGAGCCCGGCGTAGCTGAAGACGCTCCCGTAGCCGTCGACGGGCGGGAGCTTCGAGAGGCCGTAGAGGGCTATGGAGAGCCCCAGTCCCCTCGTGAGCTTCGCGTGGCTTTCCATCTCCGGGGCCAGGAGGGCCGTCCCGGCCCCGAGGAAGGCCGCTCCGAGGGGGTGGCTCCAGCCCTCGACAGGGACGGTGAAGGCCGCGACTGAAACCCCGAGAACCCTAAGGGCCCTTCCGGGCAGTCCCTTCCCCGTTCCCTCAACCGCGTCGGCCGCGGTCAGGAAGAGGGCCAGGAGGACGGCGGGGACCTTCAGAACTGACAGGGCTTCAATCCCCGCCGAGAGTGCGTAGATGAGGACCGCGATTCCCGCGTAGATTCCAACCCTGCCCCAGTTGAGCCTAAGCAACGCATTCACCCCCGACCAGTTCGAGAAGCGAGCGGTAGAACCTCAGGAACTCCCTCCTCGATAGGGCCACCGTGCTGTACTTGGCCCTCTCGAATATCTCAGTCAATGCATCGAGCGGCTCCCAGGGATACATCATCCCGGTGAGCTCCGCCGCTATCTCCCGTGGGGTCATCCCATCGACTTCCAGACCCATCTTCCTTGCCCACGGGAGGAAGCACCTCTCGTAGTAGTCCACTACTGCCTCGTCGTACTCCTTCACGACCCTCAGGCTGGTCCGCTCGACCTTCTCCCCGCACCGGGCCTCCACCGAGTGCTCTCCAGCTGGGAGAACCAGGGTGAACTCCCTTCCCCTTCCCACAGGCTTCCCGTCGACGATGAGCTCCGCGATCCCATCGCACTCGACGCTCACCCCTATGCCCTCGCCCTCGCGGTAGACCGGAACCCCGCTGGTGAATATGATCTTGAGAACGCCCCCTTCCTCCGTTTCCCTCGGCCTCCTGTGGACGAGGGCGTACCTGACCAGAACCGCTCCGATTAGAACCGCCACTCCGATGTAGAGCCACGGGATTTTCCTCTTCCTTGAGACGACGACGTAGAAGGTTTCTTTTGCGGGGAGGTAGTAGCCGGCCCCGTCGAAGGCCACGGTTACGGTCGTGTTGACGCTCTTCTTGGGAACGGGTACCTCGAGAACCGCTATCCCGGAGGCGTTGGTGGTAACGACCCTGGTCAGGTTGCCCACCTTCACTTTCAGCCTCGCACCTGCCAGGGGCTCGCCCAGGGCGTTGAGGGCCGCTACCCTTATCTCTGCCCTCTCCTCGCCCTCCGCCTTATCCGTGAGGAGCTTCACCTCAACGGGCGAGGTGACCCTGAGAACGACCCTCCCGAGGATGTACGCACCCGAACGGAACTCGAGGGTTCTCTCGCCCACCCTCGCGAAGGGCTCCACCGTCAGCGAGAAGCTCCCGTTGGAGACATCCACAGTGTACTCCCTGTCCGGGAAGATGTAGGCCTTCAGCGTCGTGTTCTCCACGCCGATGAGCTCCCCGCTCAGGGTGAACGGCCTTCCGAGGGTGACGTTCACCTCCCCGGGAACCTCCAACACGGCCGTTCTCAGCAGCGTCGATGCGGAGCTTCCGACGTAGTCCTCGCTCCCATTATAGAAAAACTCGAGCCTGTGGGCTTCTATACCCTTCACCGGGACCGTGACCCTGAAGGTTCCGTCCTCCGAGGTGTTAACTTTTCCCGCGCCGACGCCGTCGATGAGGTACTCAACCGTCGCGTTCGGAATGGGATTCCCATCCGCCCGGAGGAGAGCACCGGTGAGCGTCACGTTCCCGGGCCCGGCCAGCACCGTTTCCGGGACCTTGAGTTCGGAGAGCCCTATTATCCTCACTATCGCCGGGAAAGTCCCGGGCATCATTGGATTCCCCGTGGGGGGAACGTAGACGAGGTCTATGGACGATAATCCGCCCGGGAGATACCGTGGAAGGGTGGCGTTGAAGGAGAACCTCCCATCGCTGACGTTCCCAACCCCGAGGAGGATGAACCTTCCCGCGGTTATGCCCGCGAAGACGTAGCCGCTCTTCACTGGGCAACCGGAGTGTCGCCCTTCGACCGTCCCGGAGATCGTCACCCTGCTCCCCGCGAGCACCCTGCTGGGAAGGGTGGCGCTTATCCCTGCGAAGTCGTAGATGAAAACCGGGAGGATCACCGTGTAGCTCGTGCTGTTGTCGTGGACGCGTAACTTGAGGGCCCTCCATCCGATTCCAGCGGGCGGAACCGCGTTGATCTCCGTGAGGATTATCCAGGACAGGTTGGAGGTGCGCTTTAGGTAGACGACCTCGGTGAGCGGGGGGTCCGACGAGATTTCCACCGAACTGAACCCCTCTGCCGTAAGCAGAACCCGGGTTCCACTCCCGTGCCTCACCGAGACCCAGTTCACCTCCGGCAGGACGGAGACGTTTCCCCGGACGTTCACCCTGATGGGCTGCATGAAGGTTGAGCCGTCGCCCGCGGAGGCGTTCACAAAGAGGACGTAGCTCCCGGGCCTCTCGAAGGGCCCTATCCGAACATCAAAGGTTCCGGACTCGTTGGTCCTGAACACCTCCCTCCCCCTCCAGTCAACGACGCGGAGGGTAGCGTTCAGCCCGCTCGCGACGTCCCAGAAGTGCACCCTCACGGCGGTGCTCTCGTTGGGCTCTAAGTTCACCTCGTACCTCTCTACCCTGAGGTCAAAGGGCCTGAACGTGTTCCGGTAGTTGTGGATTGGATCGAAGGTGAGCCAGCCGGCCCCGTTGAAGTAGACCTCCGCCCAGTAGAGGTGGTTCTTCCCGGTTACGGTCTGCTCCTCCGGCGTCGCGTTTACGTAGAACCCCTCCACCAGTCTCGCCGGGAGGCCGTTGAGTCTCGCCAGCACCGCGAAGGCCGTGGCGAAGTCGTAGGAGCTCCCCTCTCCTGACTGAAAGAGGAACCAGTGAAGCCTGTCGGTACCCTCAGGAGGAGTGGCGTTCTCGTTGAGTCTGTAGTTCCCGTTGAGGTACTCCATTATCCTGAGGGCCCGCTCGTAGTCGGAATCCGCCCCCACCGTTATCCTCTCCGCGAGGTTCTTCAGGGCCTCGTCTCCCGGGGCGTTCAGGTAGTCCGTCAGGTTTCCGGCGGTGAGGTTGAGGAGGTATGGGATGTTGAAAGTGTTCGTTACGGCGGTGAACCGGTAGGAGGTAACGCTGGAGGCGCTCTCGAAGAGGTTGTACTCCGGGATGGCCGTTATCCCCGGGGCTTCGACCCTGACGGTGTGGAGGGCCGTGGGGAGGTAGGCAAGCGGGCCGGAGGAGACGACGCTCACGGTGTCCCTCTCCGAATGGTGGGGCACGGTCACCTCGGGCGGTGCTATGACGCTGGTCGGAATCCGCGTAACGTTTCCCTCCCTCCATTCCCCGTTCACATACACGGAGTAGACCCGCGTACGGAGGTAGTGGATGTGGGAAGCTCCTGTAACGTTCAGCATTATCCCCTCCCAGTGGGGAGCCTCCACCGGCGGCCCGGTCTCGTTGGTGTTGTTTCCCGCGGGGAGCTCGGGGGAGAGTATATCTTCGAGCGGGGTCGTGTTGGGGGGAGCCACAATCAGGGCTGGCCCGAGAAGCGAGGAAGCAACGAGGAGCGACAGCAGGGTCAGGGCTAAAAAGGCGACGTATTTCCGCCCGTTCATGATGTTCTTTACTTCTCCGGCTGGTTATATAAGGCTTTTCATCGGTGTAAATGTTTGTTCACCCGACCTCTGGTCTGCCCTCCAAAACCCTTAACTATCCCCGACGCGTTTCCCCATTCAGGTGGTTGCATGGACTTCGAGAGAAAGCCCCTCATAGGGATGGTTCATCTAAAGCCCCTTCCGGGTTCGTACTTTTACGACGGCGAGTTAGATGGGGTGGTTGAGGCTGCCATAAGGGACGCGAAAACCATCGAAGAGGCAGGTTTCGACGCTATAATGGTCGAGAACTTCGGCGACGTTCCGTTTCCAAAGTACGTGGACAAGACGACCGTCGCCGCTTTTACAGCGGTCGCCAAGGCAATCCGCGACGAGGTTGACCTTCCCCTCGGGATAAACGTTCTCCGCAACGATGGAATCGCCGCGTACTCAATAGCCTACGCCGTAAAAGCGGACTTCATAAGGGTGAACGTGCTGAGCGGTATAGCCTACACAGACCAGGGCATCATAGAGGGCATCGCCCACGAGCTCGCTAAGCTCAGGAAGCTCCTCCCGAGCAAAATAAAGGTCTTTGCGGATGTGCACGTCAAGCACGCGGTTCACTTTGGGGACTTCGAGGATGCGATAAGGGACACCGTCGAGCGCGGCCTTGCCGACGCGATAGTGGTCAGCGGCAGAGCAACAGGAAAGCCCGTTGACCTTGAAAAACTTGCCATAGCTAAGAGAATCTCGCCTGTACCGGTCATAGTGGGCTCCGGAACCGCCTACGACAACCTTCCTGAACTCTGGAGGCACGCGGACGGCTTCATAGTGGGCACGTGGATCAAGCGGGAAGGAAGGGTCGAGAACGAAGTTTCTCCGGAGAGGGCAAGGAAACTGGCCGATTTGGCGAAGGATCTTCGGTCTAAAAAATCCTTAGTTTGACTTTACTTTCACTCGAATTTTCTTTTCCGAAAGTCTTATTATCCAGGAATGTGTAATTTGTTACAAAGCAGACCCTGTCCCGCTTTTCTTTTCCGCGAGATGGGTTTTGCCCGGAAGTGAGTGCATGCCCTCCGAACCCCTCACGGGCTTTAACGTTCTCGGCCCGCTTCTCGGGCTTCTCCTTCTCATTGGGGCAGTCGTGGTTTTCCTCCCTCTCGTGAGGTGGTTTCTGGGGCTCCTTCGGAGGTTGGTATGATGCTGAAGAAAATGGTCATTTTCTTGGGAGTCACGCTCTTACTTGCCTTATCCGTTTCTGCTTCCCAGTTTCCGGACCAGTTGCCCTCGATAACGAAGGAAGAGGCTGAATCCCTCGGTCTGATACTAACCTTCAGCAACGGTGGAGGCGGATGGGAAGGCTCGAACTATGTAAACTCTTACCAGGACTTCATTTGTCCCCACAGAAATGAAAGTCTGAACAACTACATCAGGATAGTCGTGACCTATTACACTGACAACGAGGCGGTGGAGCAGTTCGGTTGGTTCGTCAAGCTGGGACGGAACCAGACTGACAGGGTGGAGGATTTGATAGGCTTCTGGAGCGGTGAGGTGGAGGGAACCGAATCCTACCAGTACAACTTCAATGAGGGGCCGAACTACGCCGACCTCAGGGAGGTTTACGAGAAGAGATACTTCGACGGTACAGGATTTGTGTCGATCAAGCACACCTACGCGGCCCTGGTGGATGACCACTACTACGTTTACGGCGAGGTCGAGTACCTCAAGGGAACGAACGCCTGCAACCTCGAAGCCCTCGCCCCGGTTCTGCTCAACATGTACCTGGAGAGGATACCCAACAGCACGGTAAGGGTTCCTGTGAACACTTCCGTTGACATCTCCGGGGGTTCTGAAAGTTCTTCAGAAACTGGTCTGAGCCCCGATGCGGTTAGGCGGATGAATGAAACCAACGGGGGGCTCAGAACTATCGGTGAAAATTGGGGAGGCTTTGTGGTCGTCAAAACACCTAAGGGGGACATTATCAGGGTGATCAACTCAAACCCTGGCTATTCCGGGGGTAGCTCGGCCCTCGGCTGGAAGACCAAGTACTACGGCAACAAGGCCCTTGATGCCTTCATCGATCAGGTCGCCAACTACCTTCCCAAACCACTGGGACTCTTCAAGGACTACTTCAAGGCCGACAAGGACATCAACGTCTTCTCCGATAGCGAGGCGGTGAAGAAGACCGCCAAAGACCTTCATGTGGACGAGAAGAGCGCCTCGTTCTACAACGGCATGTCGGACATAGAGAACCGCGAGAAGGCCCTCTCCCCCTACAAGAACGCCGTTCCATCTAACATCGAGACAAAGCCAATCGAGGTGGTTCTCAACTCGATGGGTGTTGCCATAAAGAAGACGCTCGCTCAAGACTACCGGTGGGAGTTTGAAGCGACGGCGAAGGTTGCCATCCGCTACAAGAAAGCTGGCATGAAGTACCGCGATATCATTAGGAACACGATTGATGAGGTGAGGGACACCACTGCGGGAATGCACAGGGTCAACATGATGAACAGGAATTCCAAAGGCGACTTTAGAGACCAGGAGGCAAGGATACGCTTCTACATCAACAAACTCTACGAGGAGGGGATAATATGAAGGGAAAGCTGCTGCTCCTCCTTCTCATCCTAATCGGCGGTTACGTATACTTCAACGGGAACTTTCACGTCCCAGATAATCTGAGTCCCGAGCGGGTTATGGACACCGCCAAGAACATGACGAAGGGCCTCGGAGAAACTTCCAGCACAACGGAAACCCAGTCTCCCGGTGGAGAGGAAATCTCGGGCATGGAAACTACCCTTGAGAATATTACCGTTGTGGACTCCGGCAACTGGACGGTTATACACTTCGAGACGAGCGTCATTGACGAGGGTCTTCTTGGTAGAGCTTACGTCCTCGCGCAAAAGGCATATGAAAACGGCTCCAGGAACATAAGGGTCGAAGCCTACTTCGGGGACGAGCCCTTAATTGCGCTAATCGTTAAAAACGGCGACCTCGACAATGCTACCTTCGAGGACATTAGAAGGCCGGAGTTCAGGATTGAGACGGACTTGGGCCTCTTCGATGTTCTCGTGCACAGCGTGACGGTCACGAACGATACCGCAAGCGTTTCCCTCGAGTATCTGGCCGGAGAGGACTCATTCTGGAGGGACTACGCCAAGATGAGCCTTGCCATGCTGGAGGACGCCCCCTGGGTCGAGAGGTTGGAGATAATTTACCTCGGTGAGAGGAACGTCAGCGTTTCTGTTTCCAGCGATTCCCTCCTGAAGGCTCTCTCCGGAGAGCTCTCGCCCGAGGAGTTCGCGAGGGAGATAAGAGTTGTTGAAATAAGAAAATCGTGAGGAGATGTGAAAAATGAAAAAATCCTCCATCTTTGTTGCCTTTTTCCTTGTTGCGGGCCTCTTTTTGCCCCTTGTTAGCTCCTCCAGCGCCTGGGAGGTCGTCTACGACGTCCAGCGCGATAAAACGATGTTCGACAGCGTTTACAACCCCGTGGCATTCATTCCGGGAACCTCTGGGGATTACTACCTCCTCGGAAGCCACGGGGCGGGGCTGGCCGTTCTGGTCCACCTCTCCCCGATGGGTGAAGTGCTCTGGATGAAGAACTTCAGCCTCAGCCAGAAACTCCTCCTAAACCTTCCCTCCGGGCAGTTCCAGGTCATACAGGACATCGGCGTGGGGAGGGACGGTATCTACGTCGTTTTAATGACGAACGGTGTCATCAACGTCTCGGCCCCGAGTGACTGGGTGCGGGGAGACCCGCTGTTCACGCTGGTCAAGTTCGACTTCTCAGGGAACCCGGTCTGGGCCAGGGCCTTCAAGAACTCCAACGGTGGCTATGGGGGCATCAGGGTTCAACCTACCGACGACGGGGCCATCGTGCTGGCTC
>JAMOTW010000080.1 GCA_027062125.1 Thermococcus sp. | reverse complement strand
GCGTTAAGGGGGGCATACCGCCGCTTATATTCCGCGAGGACTTCCCCGAGGACTGGGCCTTCCTGCTGATAATCCCCGAGCTCAACCCCGGCCTCGACGAGGAGGAGGAAAAACCGGTGATGGCTGGCGTCGTTGGAAGGGCCGACGTTGCGATGGAGATAAGCCACAGGATTCTGCTCGGCCTCCTGCCGGCCCTCAAGGAGGGGGACATAAGAACCTTCGGTGAGCACCTCTCCGCGATCCAGCGCCTGGTGGGGAAGCACTTCGAGGCCTACCAGGGGGGAGAGTTCCGGGAGGACGTGAAGCTCATCCTCGACTTCCTGGCCGAGAAAACCTACGGCGTTGGCCAGAGCAGTTGGGGGCCAACGGTCTACGGCCTCATAAGGAGGGGGGAGTTCCAGAGGCTCTCCGCCGAGGCTCACGACTACCTTCGGGAGCACGGGATAAATGCGAGGGTCGAGCTTGGCCTTCCGAGCAACACCGGGGCAGAGGTAATCGAGGAAGGCGCGTTCATAGAGAGGCTGATAAGGAACGTGGCGGGTGAGTGACGTGACCCTCGACCGCTTTGTTCGGGTGAAGTACAAATCGGACGAGGAGAAGGTTCGGGAGCTCGTGGGCATCCTGAGGGAGCTCGGCATCGACTGCGCCAGGACGGTAGAAGAGAGGGTCGACCTACAGTTCGACGCCCTCAAAAATCTCCACGACAACCTTGGGAATGAGGAACTCTTCATCAAACTCGTCGTGGCCAACTCGATAGTGAGCTACCAGCTCTCGGCCAAGGGGGAGCAGTGGTGGTGGGAGTTCTCGCGCTATTTTTCGGCCAATCCTCCGGAAGAAGGCATAGCAAAGGCCTACGTGAAGTTTTTGCCTTCATCAACGACCAACAGGCGCCTTGTTGCCGGGAAGCTCAAACGGCTTGAAAAGCTCCAGCCCTTCCTCGACGGGCTCGACCTCAAGGCGCTGAGGAGGTACTACTTCGGGGGGATGGAAAGCCTGAGGGACGACCTCGCCCGCGTCCTCAACTCGAAGAGAAGCGCCAAGACGATAGTCTTCGCAGTTAAGATGTTCGGCTACGCGGGCAGGATAGCCTTCGGGGAGTTCGTGCCCTATCCGATGGGGATAGAGATTCCGGATGACGTCAGGATAAACGCCTACACGAAGAGGTTCACGAACGAGCCCCCCGTGAGCTTCTGGGGAAGGATAGCCGAGGAAACCGGAATCCCTCCGCTCCACATAGACTCCATCCTCTGGCCCGTCTTGGGGGGAAATGACGAGGTTTTTCGCCGGTTGAAGGAGCACTGCACGAAGTGGGAGGACATTATGAGGCTTGTAAACCTATGATTTTTCGATTCTAACATCTCTCCGCCTCAGAGAGGGTCTTTGGGTGGAGTGATGTCCAGTCAAAAGGTTTAAATACTCTAACACCAACAATACCTCGAAGTTCGATGCATCGGAGTGAAAGGTATGTTTGGGGACTTTATAACTGGGGATAGGGCTTTGATTAGCAACCGCGAAAGGGCCCCGGAACTCCAACCAGATAGACAAAATTTTTATACTCCTTTTATTAGTTGTTGTCGAGTGGGCGGTTTCACTCCGGTGCCGAAATAAGGGGGGTGTGTTATGTTTTGGGGATTCAGGCTCGAGTTCAAGCAGAGCCTTCGAACTAAGAAGTTGTGGGTTATACTGGGTGTAATGATGCTCCTGTACCTACCGGGGTTCTACCTTCAAAAAGCGTCTGGAGAAGAGATAGAAACCGTTCAACAGGCCGTTTCGATTCTTATAAACAACGTCAACGGGCTGGGCGGGTTTTTCATCGCCATACTCGCTCTCCTGATGGGGGCCACGGCAATAAACAGCGAGATAGAAAAGGGAACCCTCCGCGTGGCCATGAGCAAGCCGATCAAGAGGCTGAGCTACATCGGCGGCAAGTTTCTGGCCCACACGGTGGTTGTGCTGATGGCACTCCTTCTGACGACCCTCGTGGGGATAGTCGGCCTGGCGTGGTTGGGTGCTCCCATGGGAAGCCAGCTCGTCACCGATTCTCTCCTCCTTAACGGCCTCCTGCTGCTGGCGATGGTCCAGCTGGTGGCGCTTGGCTACATCATCTCGACCTTCATCAAGTCATCGAGTACGGCCCTCGGCGTGGCCCTCGTGGTGATGTTCGTCGTCTTCATGATAATGCCCGCCATCGTCCAGTTCGTAGCGGCGAAAGATACCCTGTTGAGTGAGAACCCAGACTGGGAGGCTTATCAGGAAAAGAGCGAGGAATACAAGACGAAGTACTTGTTCTACGTCCCGACGACGCAGATAGACGTCATAGTGAGCGATGCCACGGTGGTCAAAGGGGATGTAACCAACCCATCAGTCGAGTACGTCGGCATCGGGCATGCGATAAAGAGCAACCTCGCGAACCTCTTCAACCTCGTCTTCCTGACGCTGGTCTACCTAGCGATAGCGTTCTACCGCTTCCTCCGCATGGATCTGAGGTGATGCTCATGATGAAGATTGAGAACCTGGTTAAGCTCTACAAGGACGTCCGCGCCCTGGACGGTCTCAGCCTCGAGGTGAAGCCCGGGCAGGTGTACGGCTTTCTTGGCCCGAACGGTGCCGGAAAGAGCACCACCATACTTAGCACCCTCGGCCTCATATTTCCCCAGGAAGGGCGCATCGAGCTCTTCGGCCTCGAGGTGTTCAGGGATGGGAAGTTCAACGAGGAGAATCTTGTTGAGGCGAAGCGGCAGATAGGTTACATGCCCGAGCACGCCACGCTCTGGGACTTCATGACCCCGGTCCAGACACTCGACGTGATTGGTGAGGCCTTTGAGATTCCAAAGGCCGAGAGGGAGAAGCGGGTCAGGGAACTTCTGGAGCTTGTTAACCTCTGGGACGACAGGAACCGCAAGGTCGGAAAGTTCTCAAAGGGCATGCGCCAGAGGCTCCTGCTCGCCCAAGCGCTTATCAACGACCCCGAACTGCTCATCCTCGACGAGCCGATGACGGGCCTCGACCCCACGGGAATAGCGGAGTTCAAGGACATCATCAGGGAGCAGAAGAAGGTGGGAAAGACGGTCTTCTTCTCGAGCCACATTCTGGCGCATGTTGAGGAGATATGCGACACGGTCGGGGTCATCGTCAAGGGCAAGCTCAGAGTTGAGGACAACCTCGAGAGGATCAAGCGGGAGTTCCTCAAGAGGGGTGGCTACACGATAATCCTCGAGACCAACGTCCCCGTGGACTTCACGGGTGCGGAATGGAAGGTCAGCCCGCTGGGCGAGAAGAAGTACAGAATCGTGGCGCCGGAGGATATAAGGGAGCAGCTCCACGACTTCGTTTCGGCCAGGGGTGCCAAGATACTCACGATGCAGGTGAAGGAGCCGAGCCTCGAGGAGATATTCCTGAAAATGGTGGAGTGAGGGCTAAACCTTGGCCCTCTCAAACTCTTCCTTTCTGTCGAGCGGCTTGGTCGCGTCAATTCCCCACTTGGCGGTCAGGCTCTTCGTTGCCGACGGGTCCAATGAGGAGCCCCTCGCGTTTGGAACCACCACGAGATCCCTGTCCGCCTGGAAGCGCGTTGCTATCGCCCACTCCACATCGCGGTCGTCGTAGATGTCGATGTCCTCGTCGACGACAACGACGTGCTTTAAGCTGGGATGGCCGGCGAAGGCAGCCAGTATTGCGTTCTTGCCGTCGCCGTCATGCTGTTTGGTTATCGAAACGACGGCGTGGAGCCACATCGCACCGCCCTCGGTCAGTCTTACGCCGTGGACCTTTGGAACAACGCGCTTCACGCTCGCGTATATCTGCGGTTCCTTCGGGAGCCCCATCAGCATGAAGTGCTCGTAGCCGCCGGGGAGGAGCGCGTAGAAAATCGGCTTGTCAACGTGGTACATCCTCTCGAAGACCACTACCGGCTGCTTTCTCACGTAGTCGTAGGTTCCCGTTATGTCAACGAAGGGCCCTTCATCTACGAGTTCAGGCGTTATCCTCGCCTCGAAGACGAACTCGGTCTCGACCGGGACGGGGATGCCGTTGAGGTCGACCACCTCGAGGGGTCTGCCAAAGGCCCTCTCGCTCATTCTGCTCGCTATCTCGAGCTCGCTGATTCCATAGGCGGTGCTCGTTGCTCCCGAAAGCAACAGGTGTATTGGGTTGCCAACGACGATTCTCACGTCCAGCTCTTCTCCCCTTTCAGCTTTATCCTTCCACATGGCGTAGAGGTGCCTTGGAACGAGCCTTATCGCCGCCGTCTTCTCGTCGCGCACCATAATCCTGTGGAACGAGGTGTTGACGAAGCCGTCTTCATCCCTAGCTATGACCATCGCCGAGGTGAAGTACTGTCCGCCGTCCTTGGGGTAGTACTTTGGAACCGGCAACTCCAGAAGGGAGAAGTCCCCCGTGGAGTTCCTCATGAACGGGGCCCTCTCAACCGTCCGGTACGGGGATGGATTCTCCATCGCGTCGGCCATGAAGTGGAGTATGTCACCCTTTCCGATGCCGAGGTAGTCCGCTATCCTCTCGCGGGTGCTCCAGATGTTGCCCGCAACCTCCCAGCCGTCCACGTCCCTGAAGAGTACCGGCCTGTCGCGGTACTTGAGCAGGTATCTGGTAACCTCAAGCTCCTTGCTCATGGGCTCCTCGATGATGATCTTGTCCTCAAAACGCTCCACGATTTCCCTCAGCATTCTATCACCTTAAATCAATGTTCCAAAAGGCCTATAAAGCCTTTTTCCAAACTCTCGACGATTGGTCATGTCCATGGTTGTCCTCCGCATTCCGGACGGCTCGGCACTGGTCAGGATTGAGAAGGCAGACCCTCAGGTCTACTTCAAGATATACGAGCTCCTTAGTTACAAGCGGGATTTTGGCAAGTGGGAGAAGCCCGAGAGCCTCTACGACCCATACGAAAAGACCTTTCCCGTCGGAGTTCTCCCGAGGGTCAAGAAGTTCCTGAACTGCAAGGGCTACCGCGTTCGCATTAAAGACGAGCGCCAGGTCAGGGGCGTTAAGCTCAACTCCACGTGGAATGAGGACTACGTTATGCGCAAATACCAGCAGCGGGCGGTTAAGAAGGCCCTCAAGGAGAAGATGGGCGTCCTGGCCCTGCCCGTCGGGAGCGGCAAGACCGTCGTCGGGCTGAGGATAATCCACGAGCTCGACCTCTCCGCCCTCATAGTCGTCCACACAAAGGAGCTCCTCTACCAGTGGGCGGACAAGGTCCGCGAGGTTCTGGGTGTCGAGCCGGGCATAGTGGGCGACAACAAGTGGGACGAGGGGAACGTGACCATAGCGATGATACAGACACTCCTCTCGAGGGGCGCGGACAAGCTCCAGAATGATTACGCCATAGTGATGTTCGACGAGTGCCACAGGACTTCCGCCGCCGAGAAGTTCTACCAGCTCGGCCTTTCTCTCCCCCAGGTTTACCGCTTCGGCCTCTCCGCCACACCCTGGAGGCGCGTTCGCGGTGAGGAGATAAAGATAGAGGCCGTCGTCGGGCCGACGATATTCGAGGTCAAAGCCGAGGACCTGATCAAGGAGAAGTTCCTCGCGAAGCCGCGCTTCGAGGTCATAACCTACGAGTCCACGATGCCCTCTTTCAGCGAACGCTACAAGGAGCTCTACGAGGACATGATAATGAACAACGACGAGAGGAACCTCGCCGTTGTGGAGAAGGCCGTCGAGCTCGCCAGGAAGGGCCACCGCGTTCTCATCGACGTCAAGCGCATAGAGCACGGCAAGATACTGAAGGAGATGCTGGAAAAGAGGGGCGTTAATGCAGAGTTTTTGAGCTCGAAGAGCCAGAACCGCTGGGAAATCTTAGAAGCCTTCAAGAACGGCGAGATTCCGGTTCTTATCTCCACGCTCCTCAAGGAGGGGGTTGACATTCCTGAGATTTCGGCGATAATCCTTGCCGGTGGTGGCAAGAGCGACATAATGACGATACAGACCATAGGAAGGGCACTGAGGCCGAAGAAGGGGATGAAGGCCGTCATAGTCGACGTCCAGGACGACGACCCTCTGCTCTTCACTCACTTCATCGAGCGCCAGAAGGCACTCAAGCAGTACTACGGGAAGTACTACGACAAGGAGATGGCGTCAAAGCTCGAGGAGAGCGTCCCCAAGAAGCGCCGCCCTCATAAGCGCCCTTGAGTAGCGTTCGAAGACGTCCCTCTTCGCTTTTTTCAGCCCCCTCTCATCAACCCCGAATCTTATCCCTGGATAGTCGATGTGCCACAGCACCAGCCCCTCAGGCGGCGCGGGCGGGACTTTTTTAGTGTACTCCCCGTTGAGCATCACCTCGATTTCCGCGGGTTCCATGAGCCCGAGACCGCAGAACCTTATCGCGTTCACCACCCTGCGCGCCATCTCCCAGAGGAAGCTCTTCCCCTCGATTTCGATGACGTAATAGCCAGGTCTCTCCTCAATCTCGACCCTGGTTATCTCCCTGACCGGCTCCTTTCCGGGCTCGAGCCTCGCGAATGCTGAGAAATCGTGCTCCCCGACGAAGAGTCGAGCGCATTCCTCCATCTTCCCGCGGTCAAAGCCCTCGTTGACCAGATAGTAGCGGTAGGTCTTCGATTTGGCCCAGAAGCGCGGGTGAAAATCATTGGGAACCTCCGCGATGCCGAGAACCCAGACGTCCCTCAGGTGATGGTTCAGAACCTCTGCCCTCACCAGGTCCGGTCTGCGGGCAGTATCGAACGCCACGACGTTGAAGAGGGCTGAAACACCTCTGTCCGTCCGCGAGGCCCCTTTAAAACCGGAGCTCTCGGCACCCTCAATGATCCCCAGCTTGGTGAGAACTCTGAGCAGTTCCCCCTCGACAGTTCTCACGTCCGGCTGCCTCTGGAACCCGTAGAAGGCCGTTCCATCGTAGGCTATCCTGAGTGCGAACCTCATGTTCCCGGGTTTTCACTGGGGTATAAATGCTTTTTCGATGCTCCCCCCGGGCGGAGTGACGGATTGTTTTACCTTTGTAAACCCCAATTTTGGAGGGAATTCAACCAAACCTGGAAAAGATTGATAAGGGGGCTTTTAGTACCTCAACCGGGGGTGAAAAAATGGATGGGTTTGTCGACGTCGAGGTGCTCGATAACGTCACCAACTTCGAGCTGATGTGCATCTTCATGAAAAATGTGGAGGAGAGCTGCTGAAATATCAGAGATAGGGCGCCCTGTAGAGGGGCCTGAGGAAGAGCTCAAATACCACAACGGGCATTTCAAGGCCCCATTTCTCCAGCACTGCCGGGTGTATCTCCCCTATTATCCCTATTGCCTCCCCCTCAACGACTATTTTTCCCACCCTTCCCGGGATGAAGCTCGGGTGCTCGACCTCATCCAGCCCGTAGGAGAAGCCCAGGTGGTGCATGACCGAGTCGAGTATCTCCTTCGCCTCGGTGAAGGTCACGCGCGGGTGGGCCAGGGCCACCGCCAGCTTGCTCTCGCTTACGGTCTTCGTTTCCCTGCTCTCGTCTATCAGCGTCGCCTTTCCGACCTCGAAGAGCCTCTGCGGATACTCCTCGTGGGTGTTCTGGCTCAGGAAGTCGAGCAGGCTCGGTATGAGCCAGACCCTGAGGGCGGACCACTTGGGGCTTATCGGGTTCTCTATCTCGACCAGCTCGGCCGGCGGGTGGTTGAAGTAGTCGCCGCACTCCCCATTCTCCCCGCAGGGGAGGTTCATCCTCGAGTACTGCGCCTCCCTGTTGGTGAGGTTGAAGGTCATGACCTCCTGTAAACCAAAGCCGACCATCAGCTCTCTGACCGCGTCCTCAAACTCGACGAACTTGTCGCCCCTGCCCTGAACCGCTAACTTGGGCTCCTCCGGCTCGATCTCGTTGTAGCCGTAGGCTATGAGAACATCCTCGAGGACGTCGCGGGCGTGCATTATGTCGTCGCGGAAGGCCGGATAGAGGAGCTTTGCCTTACCGTCCTCGAGCTTCACCTCGTACATCATCCTCTCGAGGAGGGCCTTGATCTCCTCATCGCTCAGCTCGACGCCGGCCAGCTTTCTTATGTAATCCAGCTCGACCTCGAAGGATTTAGGAGTTAAATCGGGCGTTTCAATCTCAAAGTCGGGATAAACCACCTTGACGCTCTTTATCCTTCCACCGCGCTCCGCCAGGGCGGTAACAACGACGTTCAAAGCCAGCAGGATCTTGTTCAGATCCCAGCCGGTTACGTCCACGAAGACGTTCCTCGTCTCGGTCGTCACCCTCCCGGTTATCTCGGAGTTGATGATCGGCGGCATAGAGAGGACCTTCCCCTCGCTGTCGACGAGTAGCGGGTAGTAGGGCTTGTCCTTTATCAGATGGCCGTACTCCCTGCCC
>JAMOTW010000079.1 GCA_027062125.1 Thermococcus sp. | reverse complement strand
AGCTGGCTATCCTGGCCGGGGTTGTCGCGGCCGTTTACCTGGCCCTGAGACTGGGGAGGTGAGGGAATGAGGGCACAGATAAAGTGGGAGCTTGAGGACCCCTACAACCTCATCGTATTCATCTTTGGCTTCATCATGCTCGGCATCACCTTCTTTTCCGGCCTGACGAGCAACGATACGGTGTTCATGATAGCAGGACCGGACAGTGTAATAGTCTCCGAATCGGCCAAGAACATTGGCCTCACCCTTCCGAGACTGGGAGTCGAGGAGTACACGATATTTGCCCTCACTGGAGCGTTGCTGGTTTCTCTGATGCTCAGGTACGACAGGGATACGAGGGTTGCCAAGAGCGTCTACAGTCTGCCCGTCAGGAACCACTCGGTGGTACTCTCTAAGGCGCTCTCCGCGATGGTACTGCTCTTCCTCGCCTCAGTCCTGCCCGCGTTCCTGGCTTTCATCTACATTCACGGTGACGTACCGGACCTCATCGGAAGGGCACTCTTCGACGAGGGCTTTTTAGCGGGCTATCTTCTCTACTGGGCCATGATGGTGCTCTACGTGGTGTCCCTTTCCGCCCTGGTGGCAATGCTTTCACCCAACACCTTCGCTTCCCTCCTGGGAAGCATCACCCTCCTATACGTGCCACTCGTGCTCAAACTGAGGAGCCTTCCCCCTGCGGTGATTGACGACGCGTTCTTCAAGGCCTACACAACCCAGTTTTACCCCTCCGACAGGATAGCGGCGTTTCTTGACGGCTCCTTCAACGTGGGGCTTCTCCTTCCCGTGGTGATGCTCGGCATAGCCCTCATACTCAGCGAGTGGAGGGACGTCTCATGAGGCTCCTGAAGGCGATATTGCTGTCGATGGTCATCATGACCGTTCTGGTGTTCCCGATAGAGAAGAACGCGCTGACCCAGCCGATTTCCGAGGTCGTTCTCATGGGACAGGGAATCATCGTGCCTTCCTCGGGGACGGTCATGCTGAGCACCAGCGCCGACGAGGGAACCGAATACGCCGTCAGGGTCTTCGATTCGGAAACCGGAAGGGCGGTCCTCGAGAGGAACGTGACCGGGAGCTTCAGGGGCAGGGTTATGCTGAAGCACTCCGGCCCCTACTACTTCTCGGTTCAGACCATGACACCGGTGACGATGGCGGTCAGGGTCATAAACAGGTACCCCTCCGTAACGGTCCTCAACATCAGGTACGGCCTGGGCGGAGTGAGCGCTCTGCTTCTGGCGGCAATCCTGCTGGTGGAGGGGAGGAAGAAATGATAACCGCGAGAAACCTCACGAAGAGGTTTGGAAAGCTCGTGGCTCTGGATTCGGTGAATCTTGAAATAGACGGAGGACTAACGCTTATACTCGGTCCCAACGGCGGAGGAAAGAGCACCTTCCTGAACCTCTGCGCCGGCCTCTACCGGCCAAGCAAAGGGGAAATCAAGGTCCTCGGGGAGAACCCCTGGAGCAACGATGGGCTGAGGAAAAGGATTGGGGTCTCCTTCGACCCGCCGGCCCTTCCGAGGCACAGGACTGCCAGGGGATGGCTCGGTTACATAGCGGAGGTCAAGGGTCTGAATGAGGAAGAGGTAACCAACGCCGCGGAGCTGTTCTCTGCGGTGAATTACCTCGACAGGAAGATGGGGGAGTACTCTGCCGGAATGCTCAAGAGAATCAGCCTCACCCAGGCGTTCCTCGGAAAGCCGGAGCTGGTGCTCCTTGACGAACCCCTGGCAAACCTGGATCTGGAGGGAATAAAGGAAGTGGCGAGGGTAATCGGAGAGCAGGCCCAAAAGGGAACCAACATGGTGGTGGTTTCCCACATCTGGCGCCCGCTGGTTGAGTTCGCTGACAGAATCGTCGTGATAGCCGCAGGAAAGGTTGTGATGACGGGAACCCCAGAAGAGGTGGTGCCGAAAATTGAGGAGATTTAGCCTTTCCGACCCTTTACCATCTTTTCTATCTCTTCCCAAACCCGCTTCCTGTTCTCTCTGTCCACCACCAGAAACACATCCTGAACGCTCCCATCGCTCTTGGCAACGAGCTTGAGACCCGTCTTGGTTTCCCGCGAGACCTTTATCTCGAAGCCCCTGCAATCGCTCGCGTAGATTCTTCCCGGGATTACCTTCTTGACGCCGGGTATGGCGGCTATCCTCACCAGCGGCTTCTCAAGGCCCTTCAGGAAGTGGTGTTCCCTCTTGACGCCTTTGCGGAAGTGCTTCGGCATGATCTAAGAAGGGAAGCGGCACTTTTTAGCGTTTTCTCACCGCCGGACCATGAAGAACCAGGTGAGCCCTATGAGAGCCAGCAGAACGACCGCCGCCCAGAATTCGAGGGCGTAGACCCGCGGTACTGTGCATTTTGTGGAGGTCACGTTTTCCGAGGTTACCCTGAATTCGCTCCCCGCGGGCTCCCCCAGGGGAAAGGCCTTCAGACCGCCGTCATAGTAGAGAACGGAGAGGCTGGAAATCCCCCGGATCCCAACGCTCTCGTTTCCAAACTCCAGAAGCTCCCCGCTTGAGTTGGAGTCCGGGGCAAAGTAGTGCATGATGCTGGGGGGCACCAGGAGAACCGCGTTCTCGAGTTCGTACGCCCGGAGATGCCCCGCCTCCTCCGCGGCCCACAGATGCGCAGCCACAGCATCCAAGGGCAGTTCGAGGCCAGTCCCGGGAACAATAAGCCGCCCCCCCGGACACGCTAACGCTCACTCCCCTGGGCATCTCTTCGGGGGCATCCCCCGTCAGCCTAACGCCGTGCTCCCCCTTAACAACGGTTACCCCCTTGAAGTAGGTGCCGCTCTCGGCCTCCCTCAGGTCGAGGATTCCGGCGGTAACGTTCCTGGCGACGTTGACCGCGACCAGCTCGTTCTTCCCGGTCTGGACCACGAGGTAAGGGACCGCAACGGCGAAGTTGGGCTCCCCATCGGTGTTCGACTTCACCGCGGTGACCGGCTCAAAGCAATCTCGCCCCATGCGGTAAACCCTGACCGAGCCGTCCATCGAGGCCACGAACAGGTAGTAGAACCCCCGGTACTGGTAAACCACCGGGGCCTCCCAGGATTTGCCAATGAAATACGCCCCGCTGGAGTTTATGTAGAAGTTGTAGTGAACGCAGCAGATGGATGGTACGAGCGCACCGCTCATGGAGGGCGAGTAGGTGGTGTATTCAAGCGACAGAACCGCCGCATCCCCGTAGGTGGCAACGACGTAAAAATCAAGGCTTTCCGCCCCGAGGTAGTCCGCGGAACCCGATGGCAGAGAAAGGAGGAGAACGTGGAGAACCAGGAGAAGGCCAAGAACCCCCCCTCATACTCAGGCCCTCTTCCTGACCTTAACCGCAACGCCCTTCCTGGCCCTAACCATCTCCTCCCCAGCCAAAACCGCCTTTCCGACGCCCGTTACCTTTCTGTCCCTCACTATGCCCACTATGTCGTCCGGCCTTATTGCAGGGTCGGCCTCGTCAACGCCGACCGCGAAGACGTCGCCGTGGAGCTCAAAGTCCACCTTCACCCAGTAGGCATTGAGGGCATCGTATATCCTCTGCATTCCATAGGGGGTGACGCTTATCACGCCGTCCTTGAAGGTTCCGGTCTGCTGATTATCAACGAAGAGGCGGAGCATCTTTGAACCCTTGACCTTTCCGTTCTCCGGAAGGACGGCCTCCCCGGCACCGGCGCCAAAGTAGAAGTCAAAGACCTTCCTAATGTTCTCGAAGTAGCGGTAGGTCCTGTCCTCCTTGGTCGCCTCAAGCTCGAACTCCCTCAGGGTCTCGGTGAGAGACTTTAGGCTCTCCTTGCTCGTGGTGCCGTTCTCCACGCGGGTGAAGGTTATCTCCCTTCCCAAGAGCTCGGAAGCGAGTTTGGCTATCTCAACATAGGCCTCGTCGAGGTGAGCTATAACCGGAACGTCCTTCGGGTACTTCTCGAGGGTCTTGGCGAGGAGTTCGGCCGCCGGTTTAATCTCTTCCTCGCCCCAGTGGCCGGTGACCACTATATCGTACTTGGCAAGCCACTCCCACTCCCTGGGAACCACGCCGAAGGGGGACGTGAGAATCAGCTCATGGACTTTGGAGATGCCGGAGCCGAGGGCCTCCTTTACGGCCCTCCGGTAGAGTGTATGGCTCCTCGAGAAGGAGTAGGGCTTTTTGGCGGAGCACGGAAAGAGGAGAACCAGCTCGGTGTTCTTCGGAGGAACGAAGCGCTCGGCAACCCTCGAATGCCATCTCCTGACCTCGGGCCTTCTAATCGAGGCGTCGCTGATGAAGTAAACGGTCTCCCTCTGGATTGGAGTGTATTTCTCGAGGTAGTCGGGATGCTCCAAATCCGCTATGCGGAGTATTCCCGCGTGGTACTGCGTGCTGAAGAAGTTCTCGACGAGGTAGCGGAGTTTACCCTCCTTGAGGGCCTTCCTGACCAGTGCGATCGTCTCACGGGCGAAGTCGAGGGAGTTGGCCTCTTCCTTCCAGAGGAACGGACTGTACCCGGTGAAGCCCTTCCCCTCGAAGTCGTAGAGCTTGAGGGAGCGGGTGTCGAAGGCATCGACGCCGAGGTAAACGGCGAGCGGATAGAAGAACGGTTCCAGGTCCGCGATTATCATGACGTTTGGGAACCTCTCGCGGAGCTCGCGCAGGATTCTCACAAAGTAGCGGTACTCCCTCACGAGGATTTTGGAGTTGCCGAGGTAGACGGCATCGAAGCTGTGGCGCTCGATTATCTTGAAGAACTCACCCAGATATTCGGTTCTCCTCAAGGCTGGAAGGTAGAAGGCGTTGAAGCCCTCGTAGTTCACGCTCCAGAGCCTTCCGAGGGCCTTCTCTATGACCTCGCCCGGGGTGTAGAAGCCCAAGGGGATGGAGGGGGCGAGGTTGAAGTCATAGCTACCCGGCTCATCCGGGTGGAAGAAGGAGTTGAACGGGGAGAGGGTGAAATCTACCCCGACCAACGCGGGGGTTCTGAAGGAGTGCTCCCCCAATCTCACCAGGCCCAGCCTGCCGGGCCCCTCGTGTTTGATAACCTCCATAGCGAGGCCTCAGACGAGGTTGTACCTCTGGAGGAGCAGCAGCTCGTCGAGGGTGAGCTTCTCTCCCCTCTTGAACTTCTCGAGGGCCTCGACGGCCTTCTCGAAGCTGGCGTCCCTCTTGGCGTGCATCCTCGCGACGAGCCTGTAGGCGATGAGCTCCTTGTGCTTCTCGTCGTACTCGCGTATCTTCTTCTCGATGGCGCGAAGTTCCCTCCTGACCTCCCTGATCTTCTCGCGAAGCTCGACGACCTTGGCGTGGTACTCATCGGCCTCCTTCTTGACCTCGTCGGCCTTGTTGAAGGCCTGGATCATCTGCTCGTGGAACTGCTGGCTCTGGTTGGCGAGCTTCTGTATCTCGAGGCTGATGTTCCTCCTCGCCTTCTTGAGCTGGTCGACCTTCTTCCTGGCCTCGACGAGCTTCTTGTGGAAGCGCTCGGCCTGCTGGAGTATCTCGAGCTCGGTCGCGAGAACCTGTATCTGGTCGACGATCTGCTTCTCCCTGTCGGGGGTGATGTTCGGGTTGGTCTGGAGCTCCCACTCGAGCTTCTCGATGCGCTCCTGTATCTTCGCCGGCGGCATCTTGAGCCTGCGGAGCTGGTTGTACTCGTCCCTCTTCGTCCTGTACTCGAGTATCTCCTGGTAGAGGAGGTCGAGCTTGGCGTTTATCTCCTCGCGGTTCTTCTTCAGCTCCTGTATCTGCTGGTTGATTTCATCGCGCTTGGCCTTGTACTCCCTGCCCTTCTGGCGGAGCTGCTGGACCTCCTTGTTCTTCTCGTCCCTCTTGACGATCCAGTTCTGGAGCTCCTTCTCGAGCTCGTCCAGTTTGGCCCTTATTTCATTTCTCTCCTTCTCAAGGGCCTCTATCTCCCTCTTGATCCTCTTAATTTCCTCTGGGTCAACTTTCGTCTGCATCGCTCTTACCCCTCTCCCTTTTTAGAACAGCTGTCCTGCTCAAACATTCTGGACTGAGAAAGGAAAGAGTAAATAAAAACTTTTTGGCGAGAAAACCGCGGTGGCAGAAAAGGGAAAGGGTAAAGTCGAAACCGCCTCATTCGTGGTTCTCCCCGCGCGAGGTGTAGGGCATGAATTCTACTGTGCCCCTCTGCTTCGTAGGCTGCTTGTAAAGCTCCATCAACGCGTAAACCTCCTCCGGAACCTCAGTCTCAACATTAAGCCCAAGCTCCCTAGCCTGCTCGTAAGTAATCGGGTAATCATGCGTCCACCTACCCTCAGTGAGAACCTGAGCAAGCTCCCTCGCCCTCTCCTCACCATACCTGTCCCTCAGCAGGTTGTAGACGAAGTCCCTGACCTGATTAATCGCCTTCTCCGCAACGTCCGCCAGGATAAGCGTCTGATCATCCACCTTCTCAACACCCTTCCTCTCCACCGCCCTAACAATACTCGGCGCCGGGTACTGACCGAGTTGAGGATCAACCGGACCCAGAACCGCGTGAGGATCCATGACAATCCTGTCAGCCGCGAGTGCTATTAGCGTTCCACCACTCATCGCGTAGTGAGGCACTATGACCCGCGTCTCTGCTGGATGATCCTTGAGGGCTTTTGCAATTTGCGTGGCGGCAAGGACTAACCCTCCGGGCGTGTGGATGATTAGGTCTATCGGCTTGTCCTTTGGTGCCGAGCGGATGGCCCTGAGAACTTCTTCACTGTCTTCAACGCTTATGAACTTGTAAAAAGGAATTCCGAAGAGCCCAATACTCTCCTGCCTGTGGATTAGTGTTATTACGGTTGACTTTCTCTTTTCCGAGAGCCTTTTGAGGAGTTTGGCTCTAGCCAGTTGCAGGCTCCTGTACTGCATCTGAGGCCACAGGAGTAGGTAAAGGAAGAACAACCACCACAGCAACGAACCGAAGAATCCGGTGGCAGCCTCACTCATGTTATCACCGAATAAAGAAGGAAGGGGAGATATTTATAGGCTTTGGTTCAACCCTTTACAACCTGCGTTCCCGTCTTCCCTTCGAGGGCCTCGACGGCCCTGTCAAGCGCCGCTATGACGGCCCTTTCGCCGCCCCACTCAACGAAGCGCATTGCGGCGAGAACCTTGGGTCCCATGCTGCCCTTCTTGAAGTGGCCCTCCTCGTAATAGCGCCTCAGCTCGTCCACCGTGACCCTCTCGAGCCACCTCTCCTCGGGCTTGCCGAAGTTTATCGCCGCACCGTTCACGTCGGTCAGGATCATGAAGATATCGGCTTTTACCTCCTCCGCCAGCCTCTCGCCGGCCAGATCCTTGTCTATGACGGCCTCAACGCCCTTGAGCTGGCCGTTCTCCTCGATAACCGGGACGCCGCCACCGCCACTCGCTATAACGATGAAGCCCTTCTCGACGAGGTCGACTATCACCGGCGCCTCAACGTGCCCCTTTGGATCGGGGCTCGGCACGACGCGCCTCCATCCCCTTCCGGAGTCCTCTATGACGGTCCAGCCCTTCTCCCTCGCGAGTTTCTTTGCCGTCTCCTCATCGTAGAAGGGTCCAACGGGCTTGCTCGGGTTCTGGAAGGCGGGATCGTCCTTGTCAACGAGGGTCTGGGTGACTATTGTGGCAACGGGCCTCTCAATCCCGCGCCTCCTGAGCTCGTTGACTATGGCCTGCTGTATCATGTATCCTATCTGTCCCTGCGTCATGGCCCCGGCAACGTCCATTGGCTGGGCCGGGATGCCGTGAACCTGCTGGCCGGCATCCATGTGGAGGAGGAGCGCGCCGACCTGCGGCCCGTTTCCGTGGGTGATGACGACCTCGTAGTCCCCGTCGAGGATTATATCAACTATCTGCTTCGCCGTCTTCATGACGTTCGCCATCTGCTCCTCGTAGGTTCCCCTCTGGCCTCGCTGGAGAATAGCGTTACCGCCCAAGGCTATTACAACCCTCTTCATACCCTCACCTCCGGGATGAAGGAATAGGCGCATGGGCATAAAAACGTTCGTTAGATGCCAGCCATGTTCACTGGAAAAAGGTTCGGCGGGTGAGAGAATAAGTTGGCAAAGGTAAAGAGAACGGGGAGGTTCAGAGGTACCACTCGGAGAAGCTGCCAAGGCCCAGCCTCTCGAGGGTCCGCATCACGCCCAACGCTATTCCCTCGACCTCTATCCCGCCGGGGAGCTTGTAGGCGTCTCCGACGATGTAGATATCCTGAAGGGGAAAGTCCTCGACTGTCTGCCCGCTGGCGACTCTGTTGACCGGGTTTCCGTCGAGGTAGGTCTGGATCAGCAGAATCTCCCCTTCCTCGTCGAGGTTCTGGAATATGCGGTAGATGTCCTCGATTCCCTTCCTCTGCTCGGTTTTAACGTTCCTGCTCTGCAAAGCGTGGTGGA
>JAMOTW010000078.1 GCA_027062125.1 Thermococcus sp. | reverse complement strand
GTCGCCAGGATAGCCCACGCACTCGGCATGAAAGTCCTGCTCTACGACCCCTACCCGAACGAGGAGAGGGCTAAGGAGGTCGGCGGAACCTTCACTTCCCTTGAGGACCTCCTCAGGGAGAGCGACGTCGTCACGCTCCACGTCCCGCTCATTGATGCGACCTACCACCTCATAAACGAGGAGCGCCTCAAGCTCATGAAGCCGACGGCGATACTCATAAACGCGGCCAGGGGAGCGGTTGTCGATACCGAGGCCCTCGTCAAGGCCCTCCAGGAGGGCTGGATCGCCGGTGCCGGCCTGGACGTCTTCGAGGAGGAGCCGCTCCCGGCCGACCACCCGCTCACCAAGCTCGACAACGTTGTCCTGACCCCGCACATCGGCGCCTCTACCGTCGAGGCCCAGATGAGGGCAGGTGTTCAGGTCGCGGAGCAGATAGTCGAGGCTCTGAAGGGCTGATGCCCTTCTTTCCTTTAGTTCATCATTGGGTTCTCGCAAACCTCTACCAATATACTGGTAAAGTTCACCGGAAAAGTTTACCAGTATGGTGGTACAATTTTGATAGAAAGTTTACCGCTATAATGGTAAACTTTATAGGAAGTTCGTATCAGTTTAGCCCATGAACGTTGAAGAACTCAAGAGGGTTTTGGCCGACCAGTGGGAGACCCTGAGCGAGAAGCTCGAAAGGGAGAACATCGTCGAGCGGGAGCTGAGGGGAAAGATTCTGGAAAACTTCAGCCCAACGGCCCACATAATAACCGGGCCGAGGCGTTCCGGAAAATCCGTTCTCTCGGCGACCCTCCCCGGAAAGGTGCTCTACATCAACTTTGAAGACCCCGCGATGGCAGGCTTTTCGATTGGGGACTACAAAAAACTCGTTCAGGCAGGCTACGAGCTTTTTGGAGACTTTGATTACATAGTCCTCGATGAGGTTCAGGAGGTCGAGGGCTGGGAGAGAATGGTCTCAGCTTTGAGGGAGAGCTATCCTACAGTCGTTACCGGAAGCAACGCCCGCCTGCTTTCGAGGGAGTTTTCTACTTATTTGACCGGGAGGTATCTGAGTTACACCCTTCTGCCCTTCTCATTCAGGGAGTTTCTGGCCTACAGTGGAGTTGAACCGGAGGTTAGGACAACAAAGGAGGAGGCTCTGATAAAGAGGGCTTTACTTGAATATATCGAGCGCGGCGGCTTTCCGGAGGCCCTGCGCTTCGGCAGAGAGTACCTCATAAATCTCTACAACGACATCATCACGAGGGACGTCATAGTTCGCTACGGCCTCAGAAACGTCCGTGAACTGAAGGAGGTCGCCTTCTACCTCTTCTCGAACTTCGCCGGACGATTTACATACAACAAGACAAAGAACGCCCTCGGAATCGGCAACGTCGAGACTGTAAAGAACTACGTCGAGTACCTTGAATCTGCCTACCTGATTTTTGAGCTTCCCAAGTTCTCCTTCAAGCCCAAAGAAGTTGTGAGGGGCGATAAGAAGGTCTACGCAGTTGACACGGGAATGCTCAACGCTGTTCTGCCAAAGGTTTCGGAAAACATCGGCAGACTCATGGAGAACGCAGTTTTCATTGAACTCCTACGGTTCAAATATTACAAGAGACCCAGTGTTGAACTCTACCATTATCGGGACACCAAAGGTGAGGTGGACTTTGTCGTGAGGGATAAAAGGAAGACCGAACTTATACAGGTTACGTATGCCTCAAGTGAGGGTGAAGTAGCTTCAAGGGAGGTGGAGAACCTTTTCAGGGTTATGGAACTGTTTGGTGTGAAGAGGGGGACGCTGGTGACGTGGGACTACTCGGGGGAAATAAGGCGAGACAACCTAACGGTTAAGGCCGTCCCGCTGTGGAGATGGCTTTTAAATTCTCGCGTCAATCTTTTTAATCAAAACCCCAACCTTTAGACAGGTGAGTGCCGATTGCTTGTCGATGCCATCGTCGAGGCGATAAGACTGGCCGTTACGAGGATTCCTGACGACGTTGTTTCGGCTCTCAGAAAGGCCTACGGATTTGAGGAGAGCGAGATAGCGCGCTTCAACCTCGAAAACATCCTGAAGGCGGTGGAAATCGGGAAGGATGGTTCAATCCCCGTCTGCCAGGACACGGGGACGCTCACGTTCTTCGTGAGGGCAGGTGTTGAGAGTCCTTACCTTCGCGGGCTGGAGGGGGCGATAGTCGAGGCGGCGAGGAGGGCGACGCGGGAGGTTCCGCTCAGGCCCAACGCGGTGGACGTTCTCACGGGAAAGAACTCGGGCGACAACACCGGTCGGTTTGTCCCTGTGGTCCACTGGGAGCTCGCTGAGGGGAGCGAAATTGAGATGGCAGTTCTCCCCAAGGGGGGCGGCAGCGAGAACTGCTCCGCCCTCGCCATGCTGACCCCTGGCGAGGGATGGGAGGGGGTGAGGCGCTTCGTCCTCGAACGGGTCAGGGAATGCGGCGGCAAGCCGTGTCCGCCGGTGGTACTGGGGATAGGTGTGGGCGGGGGCGCGGACCTCTCGCTGAGTCTGGCCAAGAGGGCCCTGCTCAGGAGGGTTGGGGAGAGGAATCCCGACGGTAGAATAGCGGAAATCGAGGCTGAGCTCCTGGAGGAGGTCAACTCCCTCGGAATAGGCCCCATGGGCATGGGGGGCAGAACCACCGCGCTGGACGTCAAAATCGAGGTCGCCCACAGGCATCCCGCGAGCTTTCCGGTCGGTTTGATAGTCCAGTGCTGGGCCGACAGGAGGGCTTTCCTCAGGATAAAGCCGGACGGGAGGGTTGAGGTTTGGCAGTGAGGCTGAGAACTCCACTGGGCGGGGAGGACGTCCTGAATCTCAGGGCCGGCGACGTGGTTCACCTCTCCGGGACGGTTTACACCGCCAGGGATTCGGCACACAGGAAAATCCTTGAGCTGGCTGGGAAAGGGGAACTTCCCCTCGACCTTGGGGGCGCGGTGATATACCACTGCGGCCCCGTGGTGAGGAAAGGCTGTGGGGGCTATGAGGTCGTCTCTGCCGGCCCCACGACCAGCGCGAGGATGAACCGCTACCTGGAGGGGATTCTCTCCCTCGGCGTCCGCGGGATAATCGGAAAGGGAGGGATGAATCCGGCGCCCTTTAAAGGCCGGGCCGTTTACTTCGCCTTCACGGGTGGGGCCGGCTCCCTCGCGGCGAAGAGCATAAAGAAAGTCCGGGAGGTGCTCTGGCTCGACGAGCTTGGCACGCCGGAGGCGGTGTGGGTTCTCGAAGTCGAGGATTTCCCCCTTCTGGTGGCGATAGACGCTAACGGTAGCTCCCTCTACGGTCGTTGAGGGGCGCTATCTCCCGCTCGTAGAACTCCCTCCAGCGCCTCAGCCTCTCCTCCACCTCTTCCCCGCTCACGCGTATCCCTGCAACGTTTTCGCGCATCGCTTCCTCTGCAACCGCCCTCGCGACCCTCGGGTGGACGTCGGGGTGGAACGGTGAGGGGATTATCTCGTTCTCGTTCGGCTCGATGGTTTCCGCCATGGCCGTTGCGGCGGCGATGACCATCCCGTCCGTTATGGTTCTGGCCCTCACGTCGAGGGCGCCCCTGAAAATCGCGGGAAAACCCAGGAGGTTGTTCACCTGGTTCGGGTAGTCGCTCCTGCCGGTGGCCACTATCATTGCGCCGGCCTTTTTGGCCTCCTCGGGGAGTATCTCGGGCGTTGGATTGGCGAGCGGGAATACTATCGCGTCGTCGGCCATCCTCTCAATCCACTCTGGCTTTATGACGCCTGGCCCGGGCCTCGTGAAGGAGATGAGAACGTCCGCACCCTTCAGCGCCTCCGCCGGGCCGCCCTCAATTCCCTCAGCGTTGGTCCTTTCAAGAAGCCCGCCGCGGTAGGGGAAGAGCTCCTCAAGCGGAAGGTCCGGTGTCAGAATCCTCGGCTCCCCGTTCACAAGCTCGACAACGCGGACGTTTCCTGCTGGTATTCCTGCCTTCGTGATCAGTCTGAGGGTGGCGAAACCCGCTGCCCCCGCCCCGAAGAGCGCGACCGTGATTTCGCCGGGCTTCTTTCCGACCACCTTCAGCGAATTTATGAGCGCCGCTAGGACGACGCTCGCGGTTCCCTGCTGGTCGTCGTGGAAGACGGGGATTTCGAGCTCTTCCCTCAGCCTCTCAAGGACGTAGAAGCATTTCGGGGAGGAGATGTCCTCGAGGTTGATTCCACCAAAAGAGGGCGAGACAGCCTTAACGACTTCTATGAAGCGCTCGGGGTCTTTTTCTGCTAAAACAAGCGGAAAGGCATCAACTCCCCCGAAGGCCTTGAAGAGCAGAGCCTTCCCCTCCATGACGGGGAGCGCCCCGAGGGGCCCTATGTCTCCAAGGCCAAGGACACGCGTCCCATCGCTCACGACTGCTATCGTGTTTCCCCGGTTGGTGTATTCAAAGGCGTCCTCGGGATTTTCCCGTATCCTTAGCGAGACCTCCGCCACACCCGGTGTGTAAGCGAGGCTGAGGCTCTCCCCCGTGAGGGGAACCTTGGGTATCACCTCTACCTTTCCGTTCCCTATGAAGTTGTTCCTGTGAAACGTTAGGGAGTCCATCTCACCACCGGAGTTTGTTGGCATGTGCAAGTTAAAAGGGCTTTGGTGGTTTTAGGTCTTTGACATAAATATGGAAACGAAAGGGGCCGGGGGAACCAAAAGCTTTTAAACCCAGGGCCGGTTCCTAATACCGGGTGTGGGCCGGTAGCTCAGCCTGGTATGAGCGCCGCCCTCGCAAGGCGGAGGCCGCGGGTTCAAATCCCGCCCGGTCCACCACAAACCTTTCTCCGCGTGTCTTCCCGTGATTAGCATCGTCTGGAATAGGCGTGTTGTATTTTCTTGCGGAATTTGGGGATTTACTCAGCCCTTATTTCAAAAACCCAGGACTTTAGTCAAGCATTGTTTTGTCACATTAGGGAAAATTACTTAAGCACTTTGTCCTTTTTATTACCTGGTGGTAGTTATGGAATTCGACCTCCTGAAGGAGCTGGTGTCCATCAGCTCCCCCTTCGGAAGGGAGGAAAAAATCTCCCGGTTCATTGCCTCGTTTCTCGAGGAGCACGGATTCGACGTGGAACTCCTGCCGGTGGAGGGTTCCGCTGACGACGTTATCGCCCACCTTCCCGGAAAGAGATACACCGTTGTCCTCAACGGCCACATGGACACCGTCAACCCATCCCCCGGGTGGACGCGAAACCCCAGGGGAGAGCTCGACGGCGACAGGTTCTACGGTCTGGGCAGTGCGGATATGAAAGCCGGCCTCGCCGCCATAATGGCCGCGTTCATGGAGATGGCAGAGGTCCCAAAGGGTGAGAGGCCGTCGATAATCTTCACCGCGGTCAGTGACGAGGAGGGCTACTCCCGGGGTGCCTGGGAGCTCATAAAGAGCGGCAAACTCAAAGATGCCGACCTCGTCCTCGTCGCCGAGCCCACTGGCGAGAAGTTAATGCTCGGCGCGAGGGGAAGGTTCATCGTCCAGGTCGAGGTCTTTGGAAAGAGGGCCCACGCCGCCAGACCCCAAGAGGGCCTCAACGCCATCGAGGAGCTCGGCCGCTTCGTCGGCAACCTCTGGAGGATACGCTTCAGGAACCATCGCAAGCTCGGCATAGGCTCCTACTGCACGCTGGCGATAGAGGGCTCTACCGATGGCCTGAGCGTCCCGGACTACGCGAAGGCCATAATCGACAGGCACATCGTCATAGGCGAGGACTGGGATAAGGTTGAGGGCGAGCTCCTCCGCCTGGCGGAGAGAATAAAGCTGAGGGCCAGGATACGGGTTGGGAAGTTCCAGAGGCCCACCCCGGACATGCTCCCCTACACCGTGAGGGAGAACGACAGGTTCGTCAACATCTTCAAGTCCGTCCACCGCTCCCTCTTGAGGAGCGAGCCGGAGATAATCTACGGAAGGAGCGTCGGCGACTTCAACTACTTCGGAACGTACCTCGGCAAGCCCACCCTCGTCTACGGCCCCGTTGGTGGCAACCTGCACTCCCCGGATGAGTGGGTCAGCGTTGAGTCAATGAAGAGGGTAAAGAGGCTGTACGTGGAGTTCCTGAAGTCCCTCGTTTAAAGTCAGCTCTTCTCCTAAAATCAGAAGAAGAGAAAGCGTCAGAGCTTTCTCCCTACCAGCGCGCCCACCAGGAACGCTCCTATGGCTACGGCCGCCATCGCTCCCCAGGCTTCACTCGGGATGCCCGTTCCGCCGGTTCCGCTTGGCCCTGAGCTGGAGGGGTTCTCGGCTGGAGTCTCAGTGCCCGTCGGGATTATTATCTGCGGTATCTCAGCTGAGCCGTTTGAGACGGGTTCCACTGGACTGGAGGACTTGCTGAGGAAGAGGCCGGCCGTTTCCCTGGCGTACTGGTAGAATATCATCGCCGTCTGGAGGTCCTCGAGACTGTTGTTCTCCTCGGCGCTCTTCTCGTAGCTCTCGGCGAACTCGTAGTAGGCCATCGCGAGTATCGGAGTCACCCCGTTGCCCTGGGCCATCCCTATGGCTGTCTTCGCGTCCTCCCTCATGGCCTTCAGCTTGTCCATTAGAACGCTCTGGTTCTCTATCCCCAGCGTGTCGAGGAACACCTGGGCCTGGACGCGGGCCTCCATGGCGGTGAATAGGGCAGCCGAGTATTTCCCGTCCTCGTAGTACTGCTCCGCCTGTAGGATGTTGCCGCTCAGGTCGCCGCCCACGTTCCCGTACATCGACTCTATATAGGTAACGATGAGGTTGGACTCGTCTATGTAGTCCCTCGCCGTTGTCTTCACGGCCTCCCTGCTTATCTCTTCACCACTTGCGAACCTCTCACCGAGCTTCGCCCAGAACTCGGCCGTTTTGGCCCTCTCGTAGGCGTAAGCCGCATCCCCCACGGCGTCCCAGTAGTCGCCCGAGTAGTAGTACTTCCAGGCCTCTTCGAGGAGTCCCTTGGCCTGCTCCACCCTCTCCTCCGCGGCCGCAACCGCCTGTAGCATCGTGATGCCCTTTATGTTGACACTTGAAACGGTGCTCTCGGAGGCATTTATCTGGCTCTCAGTCCCCTTGAGGAGTTTCTGGACGTCCTCGGGGCTTTTAACGTCTAGGTACCAGTCCACGTGCCTTATGACTATCCTGGCCTGGAAGTTCCTGCTGAGGGCGGTGTAGTACATGCCGCTGTCTATGGACTGCCTCGACTGGTTGAGTATCCCCTCTGCCTCTTTGAGGGCCTCCAACAGGGTCGCGTAGGTTCCGTAGCTCACGTCGCTCTCCTTCAGCTTCTGGAGGGTCTCGTTGTAGTATGCGGTTGTGTTCTCGTAGTCCTTCAGCGCGTCGTCCTTGAGGAAGGAGGTGTCTATCTTGGTGTAGGAGGGGGCCTTCGGCCTCGGGATCCTGTGCCCAGTGAAGTAGTAGACGGCGTCGTAGATGTCCTTGATTTCAATTACTGTGAGCCCCCAGCGCTCCTTTGCGTACTGGACGACGTCGACCCTCTTCGTCTGGGTGTTTATCTCAACGATCCCACCTATCTCCTTCTTCTGAGTCTCCTGAACGTACTGTATCCTCTGGCCCTCCGGGATTAGGAACAGCTCGGCTCCAACGTCGTGGGCTGCCGAGGCCTTCTCGAGGATTCCGCCGACGGGGCCTATCGTCCCGTCCGGGTTTATCATGCCCGTCATCATCACCCTGGGGTTGACGGCCCATCCCTCGAGTGCCGCTATTATTCCAACGGTCATTGTACCTCCTGCTGAGGGGCCGCCTATGATTGGGGAATCGGCCTTTATGTGGATGAAAACGTCGTACTTGCTCATGTCGACTCCCAGAACCTTGCCGGCTATCTGGGCCGCGAGTCTCGCGCTCGCCTGCATATCGACTTCCGCCAGCGGCCAGGTCTCGACGTAGACGTGGCCGGTCCCGGGTGCGACGGTTATGACGAAGTCGGTCGCCACTCCGATGAGCTCCCCGTCAGCCGTTCTGGACACTGCCGGGGCTTTCAGCACAACGGTGTGTCCTTCCGAGGGGCACTGCGCGGCGGTGAAGCCCGCGAACGGAAGCAGGAGCATTAGAATAAACGCCAGCGCTGCCGGTTTTTTCATTTTCTCACCCCCGTATAACTCAACGGGGGCGTTAATAAAGCGTTTGTGGTTCATCCTTGAAATTTATGCCCGTCGTTTCTGACCCGCCGAGGGGAGCGCTCTCTGGCGTCAATTAGAGGGATGAAACAAAAAAGCTTTATATGTTCCCAACAGTTCCGGCGATGGGGAGGGATATGGACGTTTTCAGCAGGCTCATCCAGAGGAAGTTCAGGGGGATAGCCGGGGAGAGGTACGAGGAGATAGCGAGGAGGTACAGGGAGTTCCTCCTGCTCCCCGAGGAGTTCGTTCTTCCCGAGGTCCATTCGATACTGATGCCCATAGACAGGTTCTCTGGGACGATCCCCGAGGGAGTTTACGAGGCACTGAGCGCCTAT
>JAMOTW010000077.1 GCA_027062125.1 Thermococcus sp. | reverse complement strand
TGTACCCCGTTATCATGCCGTCAACCTTGGCCACGTAAACCACGTTGCTCTGGGCATGAACGCTCGGAAGGAGCATGAGGATCATCAGCAGGGCAATCAGGACAAACCTCGGCCTCATCCGTACCGCCTGATAATAATACCACTGGATGGTTTAAATCTTTTGCCTGTTCTCCAAAAGTGATTTATATCTTGGGCACCAACCCTTGAACATGAGTTTACGAACCCTCGTCAAGCTCTACCGCGTGGCAAAGAGCGAGGAGAGGATCGAAAGGGCCTGGGAGCTCGTCCGGGAGGCGGCCAGGTACTCCAACCACGAGCCCTACTGGGACTTCCTGAGGGAGACCTTCAACGTTAGGGCGGATGACGTCAAGGAGGCCCTCCGCTTCCTTGAGGAAAACGGGGAGCTCCAGATCAAGCGCTCAGTCGATGGGAAGCGCCTTTACGTCTCGACCCTAAAGGATATAAGGGAGAACCCCGTTAGGCTCGACCGATGGCTGAGATTGACCTGAGAAAGACCACACACGAGATGATACGCAACGGAACGTGGAAGTTCGAAGACGGTGTTTTCTACCAGGCTTTTGAGAGCGGTATCGCCGGCTACGATGGGGAGGACTTCATTTTTCCCGACTCGTGGGACAGAAGGGAAAGGAAGTCCGCGAAGGAAAAGCTGTCCTTTGTCCTCGGTCTCGACACCGATCTGGATTCCTTCTACGCCGAGATAAGCGACTCTCCCTTTGCCTTCCTGATCGACGAGTTCAACGGTTTGGTCGTTCCCGCCTCACCGGGCACCTACCAGGCGTTAGTTGAGACGATAGCCCAGCAGCAGGTCAGCTTCGAATTCGCTCAGAGAACTATCGCGAACCTCGTAAAGCTCGCGGGCAAGCAAATGGGGGACTTACACGCATTCCCCACCCCTGAGGGGATAGCGTCTCTGAGCGAAGAGGAGCTGAAAGGGGCCAAGCTCGGCTATAGGGCGGGCTACATAAAGTCCCTGACGGAGCTTTATTTGGCCAAAAAGCTCGACCTCGAACTCTGGGACTGGGGTGTTGAGGAGGCCATCGGGTACCTCACAAAGTTTCGGGGCATAGGAAAGTGGAGCGCCGAGCTCTTCCTCGCGTATGGTCTGAGAAAGAACGTCTATCCCGCCGGAGACCTCGGGCTCAGGAGGGGGATAGCGAAGATTTTTGGGAAGCGTGTTAAGGAAGTACGGGAGAAAGACGTGAGGGAGATAATAGAACCCTACGGGAAGTGGAAGGGGCTTCTGGCGTTCTATATCCTCTGCTACGACAGAAAGACCGAGATGGAGAGGAAGGTTAAAATAAGAAACCACCGAAAGGGCTCACGGTGATGGAATGCTCGTGGATATGAAAACCCTCTCCTTCCTGATGGAGATGAGGACGCGAAAACGGGCCAGGAAAGGCGCCGCTGAGAGAATGCTCGGGATATTGGAGGGAAAACTGCCCAAAGGAATGACCAGTGTGGAGCTAATCAGGAAGATGAGGGAGGAGGAGTATGATTAGGGTGTACTTAGACACAAATATTCTCCTGAACGTCTGGTTCAAGGAAGAAGACCCCAAAACGGGAGCCAGACTGTGGGAAGCCCCGCTCCAAATTTTGAAGGCCATCGAGGCAGGAAAAATCGAGGGGGTTGTCTCAATATTCCCCCTTATGGAGAGTGCCCATGTCTTCAAGAGAAACAAACTTGACCCGGAGAAGGTCAAGGAGATTGAGAACATCGGTATCGAAGTTTACATCCCCAACGAGCTCGTTTTGATTGATGCGTTCTCTTTTCAGTTGAACCTTGGTACTGATCCCTACGACTCGGTGGCGCTTGCATCCGCAATAGCCGCACGATGTGATGTGCTTGTAACGAGGGATGAAGACTTTAGAAAGAAGGCACGGGAGCAGATAACAACGCTAACCCCTGAAGAGTTCCTTGAACGGTTTTCAATGCGTGATGGACATGAGGATTGAAATCATTCTTCCCCGCGAGAGATTCAAATCCCTGAAAGGAAGGAACGTTAAGGCCCTTATCGAGGAGAGCCTCCCCCGTGTTGAGGATACTCTAAAGGCCGAGCGCGAGGAGTTTTTGAGGGATAAGCTAGGAAAGCTTGAGGAGAAGCTCCGCGAGATGGAGGAACGGCTCGACGAGCTCAGAGAGTTCTACGGTAAGGCATTGAAGGACAAGGAGTTTATGATGGCCGAACGTGATAGGCTGAGGAGAGAAAACGAAGAGCTCAGAAAGAAGGTCGAGGAGAAAAGGAGAGAGCTTGAGAAAGTTCACGGATCGTGAACAGGTCGTTCATGGAGTGTGAACGAAAAGTTCATAAATCATGAACAAGAGCTGGTAATATGCATGAGCTGTTATCAACTCCCGAGAGAATCAGGATTCTCAGGTACGCACTTGAGCGCCATAGGGTGGGCGTTGAAGAAACAGCCAGGGCAACGGGTCTAAGTAAAGGACTCGTTTCCAAAACTCTCCGCCTTCTTGTGAATTACGGCATAGCCGAGAAGTCTGGCAGAGGTTTCAGGATACTAAACGTTCCCAAGACCCGCGAGCTCAAAAGGTTCATCAACTTCCTGCTCCTGTCTGAAAAGCTGGAAACCCTGAAAGACGAGTGGATTATGGCCCTTGGAATATACGGGAGCTTTGCAACTGGAGAAAACACCCCTGAAAGCGACCTTGATGTTTGGGTCTTCGTTGAAAGGCCGAGCATAGCCAAATCCGCTTCTTTAAAGAGAGAGATAGAAAAAGCAACCGGCAGGGAGGTTAACCTCCTCCTTCTCACGCCAGAGAGAGTCAGAAAACTTAGAGCCGACGATCCGGTCTTCTATTACTCGCTCGCATACGGCTCGATGGTGATATGGGGTGAGAGGCTTGAACGGATTCGAGGGATGCATCGAAAGAAATCTGTTAAGAAGGGTTCCCCCTTCAGAGGAGAAAGGATTGTTGAGCATTAAACGCGCCGAGGAGTGGCTTGAAGAGGCAAGGAAGAACCTCGCCTATGGTTCATACCGAACTTCCCTTATGGCGTCCTACATGGCCATGTTCCACGCCGCCAGGGCGATTCTCTTCCGCGACGGCTGGCGTGAGAAGAGTCACTACTGCATCGCCCGTTATCTGGAAGAATTCTACGTTAAAAGCGGAAAGCTGGAGGAACGTTGGGTTGAACTTTTGGACAGGATGAGAGAGTTGAGGCACGAAGACCAGTACGACATAGTCTATGAACCTGATGGGGAAGAGGTCGAAGAGGCAATCAACATCGCAAAAGACTTTCTGTCGCTCATGAAAAAACTCCTGGAGGAAAAGGTATGAAACTCATCATCAAGCCGAACAAGGGCTTCGGAAAGATTGAGGTTGAGATAGACGAAGAGCTGTGGGGCGAGATAGAGCGTCTCGGTGAGAAGTACGGGGTTTCTCCCGAGAGGGTCATCGAGATAGCCCTCACCGGGGAGTCCAAGGAGCCCACGGGCGACCTTGAGGTGCTTGAGGAGAAGGTGAGGGAGCTTGAGGAAAAAACGTGGGAGCTTGAGAAGGAGTACGCCCCGCTCCGCTTCAAGGCCTACGGCCTTAGCGAGGACAACAAAATACTCGCCATCGAGCTTTCGGGATTACTCGCCGAGAACAGCGGGCTTAAGAGGTTCCTGAGAATGAAGCCCGAGCGCAACCTCGAGCTGAGAAAGCTTATATCCTACTACCTCCAAGGTTGAACCGCGGATGATGACAGCGAATTGCGCGGATCGGTGAAGAGCAACACTATCTGACGCCGTCCCGGGCGGGCAGTGACGATTCCAAGACGGGCTGAACCGCTCCGCGGTTGTGACGTGCCCTATGAGCGCCGAGCCCGTCCGGGGCGCTTTCTTCGGCGCTTCTTCCTCGGTATCAGCCTCACGGGACTGCCGCAGTCTGGGCAGATTCCCTCTGGCGGCATCTCTGAGAAACGCTTTCCGCAGCCGATGCAGACGTAGTTCCAGCGGATGACTCGCTTTATCCCTCTCTTGAGGGTTCTGAATTCTATTCCGAGGGTTTTCGCTATGTTCTGGAGGTTATAGTCGTCGGTGAAGAGAACCCCCCCAAGCTCGTACGCTAGGGCGAGAATCTCGACGTCTGCCTCGCTGAGCTCGTTTAACTCGCCCGTCTTTCTGGCCGCTTCCCTTACCGCTTCAAGGCTCTCCCGGGATGGGGACAGAACCCTAACCTTTCCGGCGCTTATCAGCCCCTCTAAGAAAAGTCTCGACTCGGGGTCTCTCACCTCTTCGACGACCTTCGGCGTTGTGACGCCCTCCACATCGAACCCCTGAATGAAGACAGCCGCATCGATGACCTGAACCTTCATGGCCTAAACTCGGAGAAACCCTTTTTTAGATTTCCGTCGAAATGAAGCCGGTGGTGCGGATGAAGGTTGACCTGAACTCGGACCTCGGCGAGAGCTTTGGCCGCTACAAGCTCGGCCTCGACGAGGAGGTCATGAACTACATCACGAGCGCCAACGTTGCAACGGGCTGGCACGCCGGTGACCCTATAGTCATGAGGAAAACGGTAAGGCTCGCGAAGGAGAAGGGCGTTGCCGTTGGGGCGCACCCCGGCTACCCGGACCTGCTTGGCTTCGGCAGGAGGTACATGAAGCTCTCGCCCGAGGAAGCTCGTAATTACATCCTCTATCAGATCGGTGCCCTCTACGCCTTCACAAGGGCGGAGGGAATCGAGCTCCAGCACGTCAAGCCCCACGGGGCACTCTACAACGCCCTCGTTAAAGAGGAGGAGCTCGCGAGGGCGGTCATAGAGGGCATCGCCGATTTTGATAGATGGCTCATTTTCGTGGCCCTCTCCGGCTCAAGGCCGGCGGAGATAGCAGAGGAGATGGGGGTTAAGGTAGCCCATGAGGTCTTCGCGGATCGCGCGTACAACCCCGACGGAACCCTCGTCCCCCGCTCGAAACCGGGGGCTGTGATACACGACAAGGAGGAGATATCGGAGCGCGTGGTCTCGATGGTCAAGGACGGTGGGGTCAGGGCCATAAACGGCGAGTGGGTCGAGTTTAAAGCCGATACAATCTGCGTCCACGGCGACAACCCGAAGGCGGTTGAGATAGCGAGGCACGTCAGGGAGGTCCTTGAGCGGGAGGGGGTTAAGGTAGTGCCGATGGGGGAATTCCTGAGATGAACACTCAGAAGAAAGAGAAAGCCCTGAAGAAAGAAAACATAGAAGAGTTCCTGAGAGACCTTAACTCGGCGTTTGGAGTGTTCATGGAGGACTTTGACCCTAGAAATATTCGAAAGGAATGGGAGCGTGAATGGGTGAGACCATGAATCTCAAACCCCTTGGCGACTCTGCCCTGCTCGTATCCTTCGGCGAGGTCATCGACGAAGAAACCAACGACCGCGTTCACGCCCTCGCGGGGGCGATAGAGAAAGCCAACTTCGGGTGGCTCATCGAGGTCGTTCCCGCCTACTCTTCCCTCGCGGTAATCTACGACCCCGGGCTCATAGACTTTGAAGGGGTCAAGCGGGCAGTGGAAGGGCTTGGGTTCTCGGAGGAGAGATTCGAGGGGAGGCTCGTTGAGATTCCGGTTCTCTACGGCGGTGACTACGGCCCGGATTTGGAGTTCGTCGCCGAGTACAACGGCCTGACTCCGGAGGAGGTCATTGAAATCCACTCGAGGCAGGTTTACAGCGTCCACTTCCTCGGCTTCCTTCCGGGATTCGCGTACCTCGGTGGCATGGACGAGCGCATAGCGACGCCCCGCCTCGAAAGGCCCCGCCTGAAGGTCCCAGCAGGCTCCGTTGGAATAGCTGGGAAGCAGACCGGCATCTACCCCCTCGAAAGCCCCGGCGGCTGGAGGCTCATCGGAAGAACGCCTTTGAGGCTCTTCAATCCATCGAAAGAACCTCCCACCCTCCTACAGCCCGGCGACAAAGTAAAGTTCGTGCCGATTGATGAGGGGAAGTTCGAGGAGCTCTACGAGGCCGAATGGGGGGAGGGGGATGATTGAGCTCCTCAACGTTCCTTCACTCCTCACCGTCCAGGACTCCGGAAGGCCCGGCTATAGAAAGCTCGGCGTTCCGGTTTCCGGCTACATGGACGATTACTCCGTGAGGATAGCCAACTACCTCGTCGGAAACCCCGGCAACGCCCCGCTTTTGGAGTTCCTCCTGAGCGGGCCGGCGATGAGGTTCAACGCTTCAGCGGTCTTCGCCGTCGCTGGAGATGTTGACGTTAAGCTCAACGGCGTTCTCATTGAACCCTGGACGAGCCACTGGGCGAAGAGGGGGGATATCCTCGAAGTGGGGACACTGAGGAGCGGCCTCTACGGCTACATAGCCTTCGCAGGCGGGGTAAGGTGTGAGCCGCTCCTCGGGAGTTGCTCGGCCTATCCGAAGGCAAACCTCGGAAGGCCGCTGAATGCAGGGGATGTTCTGAACCTCGGCTACGCGATACTAACCGGGAAGGAGGGAAGATACCTTCCTCCGGAGCTGAGGCCGGACTATTCAGCTAAGGAAAAGACCGTCCGCGTCGTTCTCGGCCCCAACCTCGACCACTTCACCGAGGAAGGAATAGAGACCTTCCTGAGCGAGGCCTATACCGTAACTCCCGAGAGCGACAGGATGGGCTACCGCCTGGACGGGCCGGCCATAGAACATTCCCCGAAGGGCGCCGACATCGTCACGGAGCCCCTGGTGCCTGGGACGGTTCAGGTTCCCGCGAACGGAAAGCCGATAGTGATGATGCGCGATGCCCAGACCACCGGCGGGTACGCGAAGATAGCGACCGTGGTAAGTGAGGACCTTTCCATTTTAGCACAGAGCAGACCCGGGACAAAGGTGCGGTTCAGAGCAGTGGGCGTTGAGGAGGCGCAGGAAATCCTGCGGAGGCGCGAGAAAACGCTGAAGGCGATAGAAGAGTTCCTCGCGGGAAAAATGAGGGCCTACAGGATTAGGACCTTTGGAGAAGAGAGGACAGCCTTCACAAAAGTAGAAAAAGGGGATTAGTCCTTCTTGCGCATGACCTTGACGTGCTTGTAGGTCTTGCCGTCGCACTCGACGTCGCCGAGTACCTCTATTATCTTTACGTGGTCGCCCTCGAAGAGGCCCTCCGGCCTGAAGAGGTCCGCCTTCTCCTTGTCGTTGCACTCCGCGAACTGCAGCTTTATCACCGAACCCGCTATGGCGAGCCTCGGCTCTATTGCCACCTCGATGCTCGGTTCCACGACCTCCACAACGCGCACCTTGCCCTCGTGGAGGGGGCATGAGTGGGAGGGCATGCTCCTCACGCGGAGGATTTTATACCTCCGTCCGGGCTCGAGGTTTCCAACGCAGACTCCTGCAAGCTTGCACGTCTTGCACGGCTCCGCTGGACCGTAGAATATGAACTCAACCCCAGGTCTTGCCAGCTTTTCCCCGACTAACGTGATTATTGCCATTCCAAACACCTCCGTCGTGAATGATGACAGTCAGATGACCCCAGTGATTTTAGCGGCCTTCTCGGCTGCCTCTCTGGTTAAACCGTCCTTTCCGAGGATCGTGTACCTCTCGGGCCTTATCGTGTGGGCAATCGTGAGGGCCTCGATTATGTACTCCGGCTCGATTCCCAACTCGTATGCGTTAGTTGGCGCCCCCACCTTCTTTAAGGTTTCCCTAACGCGCTCCCACTTGAGGCCGTGGAGGTAGGCCATTATTATCGTCCCGACTCCAACCTGCTCGCCATGGAGGGCAGGTTTAGGGGCTATTGCATCGAGCGCGTGGCTGAAAAGGTGCTCCGCGCCGCTCGCTGGTCTCGAAGAGCCGGCTATGCTCATGGCGACGCCGCACGAGATTAGGCCCTTAACGACCTTTCTAACGCTCTCCTCGTTGCCGAGGCGTATTATGTCGGCGTTCTTTATCACCATCTTGGCGCTCATCAGGCTCAGCGAGGCCGCGTACTCGCTGTAGTACTCCCCCTTTATCCTGTGGGCCAGCTGCCAGTCCCTTACAGCGGTCAGGTTGCTTATCATGTCGCCGACGCCCGCCGCTAAATAGCGGTAGGGGGCGGTCTTTATCACCTTCACGTCCGCTATGACCGCTATCGGGGGGACGGCCTTGACGGACGTCTTCGAACCCATATCCTTTATCGAGGCGTTGGCGCTCGCGATTCCATCGTGGGAAGCCGTGGTCGGAAAGCTGATGAACGGAACTCCGGCTTTAAACGAGGAGAGCTTGGCGACGTCGATTATACTCCCGCCGCCGACGGCTATGAGCCAGTCAATGCCCTCATCTCTGATCCTCTCAAGAACCCCCTTGACCTCCTCCATGGTCGCGCCCTTTACCGTGACTCCCGCCACTTCATACTCTGAGGAGAGGCTCCTCTCGACGTCCTTTCCGGCGATCCTCTTCGTCCTCGGACCGTAGAGCACGAGCGCCTTCTCACCGAGTCCGAGGCGTTCTGCCACGTT
>JAMOTW010000076.1 GCA_027062125.1 Thermococcus sp. | reverse complement strand
ATCGCCGCCAGAAAACCCAGCGCCACAGCGGAGGTTCCAATCTCGAGGCCGTTGAACCCCGCGAGCAAATTGACGAGGTTGGCGGAGCCAACGACAAAAAGGAGTGCGAAGATGGGATAAACCATCCCGAGGTTCAGCGTGTAACCGAAGACGTCAACCTCCGGTGAGATGTTGAAGAAAGCCACCGGAACCGCCACGAGGAGCGAGAGTAGAACCTTGTGCAACTGTTTGAGCGCCACGAGGTCGTCTATTATCCCCACCAGACCGAAGAGGAGGAAAACCGCGAGTATCCTGGAGACCTCGGAGTCCGCGAAGGGGAGCAGGGCGACGGTGAGCCCGATGAGTACCGCCAGGCCCCCCATCTCGGCAACTTCCGGCTTCTCCAGCTTGTGAATGTCTTTGCCCGTGATTCCAGCCCTCTTCATTTCCCCTGCGAGGTAAGGGGTCAGGATGAGTGTCAGGGTTAAACCTATAAGCGGAGCAATCACTATCATATTCAGGCACCCCTTGATGGTAGGAAACCCCAAAAATAAACCCTTCGGTGGGCAAAATGGACGTCCAGCTGGTGGTCTTCGACCTCGATGGCACCCTCATAGGTGCACCGGAACCGTTTACCGAGCTCAAGAAGAGGCTCAAATCTAGGCTCCTGAAGATGGGCATACCGGAAGAGACCCTCGGGGATTTCACCCCAATGTACGAGGCCCTCCAGAGGGTTTCGCGAGAACTCGGCATGGACTTTGAGGAACTCTACGGGCATATGGTTGAACTCGAGACCGAGCGTATGGAGGGGAGTTTCCTCTTCGATGGTGTTATGGAGGTTCTCCAGTTTCTCAGGGAAAGGGGAGTTAAGCTCGCGGTCATGACCCGGAGCTCAAAAAGGGCCGCGCTAAAGGCCCTGGAGATGCACGGGATAATGGATTACTTTGAGGTCGTCTCGACGAGGGACGATGTTCCGGTGGAGGATTTAAAGCCAGAACCGGGCCAGCTGAGGGCGATAATCGACTCGCTTGGCACCGAGCCAACGAAAACCCTCGTCGTCGGCGACCACGGCTACGATATCCTCCCCGCGAAGAAGCTCGGCACCCTCTCCGTCATGATAACCTCCCACGATTCCGGCAGGATGAGCTTCTCCGTCGACGTCGAGCCGGACTTCGAGGTTCCAACCATGGTGGAGTTCAGAAACCTGGTGGAGAACCTCCTGAATACCTACGTCGTCGTTCCGGCATACAACGAGGAGAAAACCATCGGGAGCGTTCTCGAAGACCTGCTTCGCTACTTCCGGAGGGAGGAGATAGTCGTCGTCAACGACGGCTCCAGGGACAGGACGGGGGAGATAGCGCGCTCCTACGGCGTTCACGTGTTAACACACCTCGTCAACCGCGGTCTGGGTGGCGCGCTTGGAACCGGTCTCGCGTACGCCCTCCGGAGGAACGCGAGGCTGATCCTCACCTTCGATGCCGACGGCCAGCATCTCGTGAGCGACGCCCTCCGCGTCATGAAGCCGGTGGCAGAGGGCAAGGCGGACTTCGCGGTCGGCTCCCGCCTGAAGGGCGACACGAGCCAGATGCCCCTCGTCAAGAAGTTCGGCAACTTCGTCCTCGACAGTATAACGGCCATTTTTGCGGGCAAATACGTCAGCGACAGCCAGAGCGGGCTCAGATGCTTCAACCGGGATTGTGCCTCAAATATTCGGATAACCTGCGACCGCTACGCCGTCTCGAGCGAGATAATCATTGAAGCTGCCAAAAACGGGTGCAGAATCGTCGAGGTACCGATAAAGGCCGTTTATACCGAGTACTCAATGAAAAAGGGAACCAACGTCCTTGAGGGTGTTAAAATCGCTCTCAACCTGCTGTTTGACAAGCTGAGGTGATGGGCATGTATGCCGTCCAGTACATAGCCATAACAGTTGTCGCCGCCCTGATGCTCTACGTCCTTGGAAAATACGGCAAGAAGGAGATAGAATGGGGGGACTTCCTGTTCTGGGAAACGATACTCGTTGGCATCCTGATAGTCTCGGTGTTCCCCCTTGAGATAGCCAACTTCATAAAGACCATCCTCGGGCTCGGCAGGGGCCTGGATGCACTCTTCGTTGTGGCGATAGGGTTCGCGTACATTCTGATCTTCAAGGTCTACCTCGCGGTTGACAGGACCGAGCGCGAGATAACGGAACTGACCAGGAAAATAGCGATAGAGCTCGAGGAGATGAGGGAGAAGCTGGAGGAGCTTGAGGAAAAGCTGGGGGAAAAGAAAGGTGGGTGATTAATCAACGAACTCCCCGAAGAGCTCCTCGAGGAAGAGCCTGACGCGCTCCTTTGAGAGCTTGAACTGCCTTATTTTCACTATTCCCTTATCCTGGGCCTCCCTGAGGAGTATCTCCGTCGCCTCGTTGGGGTACATCTCCTCGTAGACTATCTCCTTTATTCCCGCGTTGAGGACGAGCTTGAAGCAGGTGTCGCAGGGGAAGTGGGTTACGTAGAGCGTTGCCCCCTCGAGGCTTATGCCCTTTCTTGCGGCCATTGCTATTACGTTCTGCTCCGCGTGAACCGCTCTGTGGCAGTGGCCGTCGACTATGAGACAGCCCACGTCTATGCAGTGGTCCATCCCCCTCGGCGCCCCGTTGTAGCCCGTCGCCAGGATGTAGCCGTCCTTTACGGCCACCGCCCCAACGCGAAGCCTGGGACAGGTGGCCCTCAGCGAGACGAGCTTCGCTATGAGCATGAAGTACTCGTCCTTGGTGGGGCGGGTTCTCTGTATCCTCTCCGCCTTCTCCCTGTCGAGGAAGATTTCAACCGACATATTCCATCACTGCACGCGGTTGTTGAACATGTTGTTGCCGTGCATCTCCACGAGTATGCGGAATATCCTCTCGTCGTAGCTCGGGTGAGTCTCTATTATCTGAACCTTCTGCCTCTTGTTCCTGTCGATGGTGGGCTCGATGCTGGGTAGCGTGCTGGACTTCACCCCAACGCGGAGGTCCTCGTAGTATTTAAGCTCCTCGAGGGCGCGCTTGAGACTCATCGGGGTTTCGAGGAGCCTGAGAGCAGTCTCGTCCGCCGCGAACTCCCTTTCCTTGTGGAAGTTGGCCCTCACCACCTCGTAGAGTCCGAGAAGGGTCAGGGAGGCCAGGCTTACTGCCGTGTCCCTGGTGAGTATAATGAGGACTGCGGTGAAGACCATCATCAGGTACCTGCCGTATGCTATAAGGGGAAACATCTTTGTGTCGCCGTTCTTTATGTGGCCGAGCTCATGGGCGGCTACCGCCAGTATCTCCTCCCTGTCCAGAACCTCAAAGAGCCCCAGGGAGAGGACTATCGTGTCCTTGAAGGAGTATGCTGTGGGTATGTAGTCGTCAAGGATGTAGATCTTCGGCATGGCCAGCCCTGCCTTCCTGGCCATCTCGGCTATCCCGTCGTAGAGCCATGGGACCTCGCTCCTCTGGAGGTGGGTGTACCTCCCCTTAACGTCGTGGGTGGACACCCAGAGGTACAGCAGAAGTATCGCGCCGAAAGCCGCCAGCGATATTTCGAGACCCAGCTCCGCTAGGGCTATCACAGCCAGCAGGGCCTCGAGACTCGCTATGATGAACAGCATCGTCATCACTTCTTAATCTTGGACAGGTAGGCGTAGGTCGCCTCCTTAAAGTTCGTCATAAGGGCGTCGAGGATGCTCTGGACGACCTTTTCCTCGAACTCTTCCCTCGTGGAGGTTATGCTGTAAACGTACCTCATGCCGCCCCTTCCCTTTTCAACGCTCCTCTTGAGGAGCCCCCTCTCGCAGAGCCTGTTCATGAGTATGCTTATGGTGGAGCGCCTTATGTCCGGGTGCTTCTCCTTCATGTACTCGTAGACCTGGCCGGCGGTGGCCACCTTCAGGCGCCACATGTGCTCCATTATCTCGGCCTCAAGCGGGGGGAGAACGGCCTTTATCCCCTCCTCCGTAAGCTTGAATTCGTGCGGCTCCATGTTATCACCATCCCTCCCTTGAATATTGTAAGGTTCCGAAGCTAAAAAGTTTTTGTGCACTTGTGTACCTGTGTATACATTGTGATGCCCCCCATCCGGGAATTAGGTTTTTAAATCCCCTGCGGGAATACCTATGGGCATGGGCCGGTGGCCTAGCATGGACAGGGCGTCGGCCTCCGGAGCCGAAGGTCGCGGGTTCAAATCCCGCCCGGCCCGCCAGCAATACAAACTTTTGCAGGGCAAAAGTTTGATCAAAAGATCGTGATTCCTTCTTGAAGGGCATTCTTCTTAGTGTGCACGTTATTAAAGGGCCTGATTCTAGTTGGATTTCCTTGTTCTTAGCCGACCCTCATTGAGTCCCTCAAATACGACGCCCTACGGGTGTCAAAAAGAAAAATGGACTCAAAGGTCAACGGCGAATTTCGAATGAAATCATCCTCCAAGTGTCAAATTCAAACGTGCACTGTTTAAACGGCCGATTCGAATAGCAATCACAAACTTTGGTCAAGCTTCGCGCAAGCAAAGGTTGCTGGGAGGCGTTAATTTCCCTGGAGTTTTAGAGAAAACGGGGTTGTGGGGCGAAGCCCCACTACGGGGGTTTGAGAGTACAGAGCAAGCTTTTTGAAAAGCTTGGCCAAAAGTTTGTAGCTCTCTGCGTTGTCGTGTTTGGAAAAGTTTGATTTTCTTCCTCTTGGGAATCTGTTTCTGGGGAGAACGATGAGCAAAATCCTGCGATTATCAGGGGGTTGCTTTCCTCTGACGCCCTTTGGGCGTCTTTTTAGAGTTAAACCCCTTTACAATGAGTCTCCAAAGGGGTTCTCACTCAAAGCCAGGGATTTTAAGTAGAAAACCCCATCAAAACTCGCATTTCAGGAAAGAGCTACGAACTTTGATCAAACTTTCGCTCGGCGAAAGTTTGTTTTCTGGTGGGCCCGCGGGGGTTCGAACCCCGGACCTCCGCCGTGTGAGGGCGGCGTCATAACCAGGCTAGACCACGGGCCCGTCCCGGCAATAGTGATAGGAGGGAGAAATATAAAGCTTTCGCTGGGTCTCAGGTTTCCTCCAGTATCTCTTTGGGCGCACCGGCGAATTCCACCAGGTACTCCGCCTCGACTATGTGGAGCTTTCCAGGAACCACCATGACGTGCGGCTGTCTGCCGAAGTCCTCGTTTATCATGTCCTTAACGTAGCCCGCCCTGAGCGTCGGGTTCAGGGAGCCGGCCCTCGCGAGGACGACGACGAGCGTGTCCGGCGTGAAGACCCCCTGCCCCTTCATCTCCTCGACCTGAAGGAGTATCTCAATCGCCTCGTTGGCGGTCATGTAGCGGTTCTGCTCGGCCTTTATGTCGAGGAAGAGCATCGTGTGAAGACCTCTCTCCGTGTTCTCCCTTATGACGTCGTAGTGGCTCGTGGGGAACCAGTTCTTCTCCGGATAGGCCACCGTCGCGCTCTTACCGAACTTGTAGATGTGTAGCCCCGTTATCGCTATGGCGGAGTAGATGCTCGGTGCGTGGATAACGTAGCTCTCGATTCCCTTCTGCTTCGCCCTTATGCGCAGATCTGAGTGCGTTGTTGCGACCATAGGATCGCCGGCGGTGAGGAAAGCCACGTCCTTGTCCTTCGCCTCGCTCAGGACTATCCTCTCAAAGCCCAGCTCCACCTCCTCCCTGTTCAGCCTCCGTATCGGCTTGCCTATGAGCTCCTCTATCCTCTCGAGCGTGGTTCCGGCGAGCAGGGAAGTGTAGAACTCGGCGAAGACCAGGTCGCACTTCCTGGCCGTTTCAAGTCCCTTGAGCGTTATGTCCCTCTCATCGTAGAGCCCGAGCCCTATGAAGTAGATCGCCATTTCTCCCACCAAAGGGCGTAGGCGGTGGCGTTTTTAAGCTTGAGGGCAAAGGTTGTTAGGCAATTGCCGAAAAGCTTATAACGATTGACGAATACTTTACCAACATGCTTGAAAAGGAGAAAGAAGCTCTGGCAAAGAGGATTGCGGGAGAAATAACCCTCTCCTCCGACCCCGGCAAGACCATGCGCAAGTGGCGCGAGATATTCGGCATCAGCCAGACCGAGCTCGCGGAGTATCTCGGTGTTTCCTCTTCTGTCATAAGCGACTACGAGGGCGGAAGGAGGAAGAGCCCCGGCGCATCGACGATTAGAAAGTTCGTGGAAGCCCTGATACACATAGACGAGAAGAGGGGAGGGAACGTCATAAGGGCCTTCAGCAAGACCCTCGGCAGCGAGCTTCCAACGAGCGCCATCCTCGACATCAGGGAGTTCGCCTTGCCTGTCAGCATCAAGAACCTCGTGGAGGCTGTGAGGGGCGAGGTAGTGGCCAACATGCATCTAATCGACCGGCGCATCTACGGCTACACAGTCGTCGACAGCATAAGGGCCATCCTCGAGATGAGCAGCGAGGAGTTCCTCAAGCTCTACGGCTGGACGACCGAGAGGGCCCTCGTCTTCACCAAGGTTACCACTGGAAGGAGCCCAATGATAGCGGTTCGCGTCCAGGGGCTCAAACCTGCAGTTGTAGTCCTCCACGGCGTCAAGAAGCTCGACGAGCTCGCGGTCAAGCTGGCCGAGCGCGAGAGGGTCCCGCTGGTGGTGTCCCACGTTCCCAGCGAATCAGAGCTGATAACCGGCCTCAGAAGGCTCGTGGAAAAAACGGAGAAAGAGCTCTGAACTCACCCCAGCTCCTTCTTCCTCCAGACCCCCCCTTCAGCTAACCTGGTGAGTCTGGTCTGCATATGGGTGAGAACGTCGCTCAGCGTTTCTCCGTTGTCGTACTCGTCGATTATCTTCAGTAACTCCTCCCTGCTGTGGTCCTTCATCTCCCTCGCGAGTTCAGTCATCCTCGGGTACGCCCTGACTATGTTGTCGACTATAGTTATGTCCGCCATCCTCGCGGAGCGGGAGAGTGGGTTGAGGTCGATGGTTATCACGAACTTGCCCATTGCGACTAAAGCTTCGGTCCTATCCCCGTCTTCCAGGGGAACGACAACTACGTCCGCCTTCCATATGCCGTTCTCGTCCACCTTACCGCGCTCGTGTTCCAGGCCCGGGATCCTCTTAGTCGGGTTTATCCCAAGGAGTTCTATCTCCGGGTCGTACCTCCTCAGCTCCTCCGCTATGGCCTTAACGCGCTCTTCCGTGCGGTAGAAGAGGTTTATCTCAAGCTTCGCTCCGAGGGCTTTTGCCAGCTCTATCGTCTCCTTAGGAACCAGAGCGGCAACGTTCCCGTTTATCGATATGACAGGGTGCTCAGCCAAGAGGAGCTTTGCCACCGCCGCCTTCATCGCCCTCTCCGCCGGCTCTATCGTCTTTTCCCCGATTATGTAGTCGAAGGCCTCACCCCTACCATGGGCGATGAGGCCCGCCTTGGCGGTCATTCCCTTCTCCATGCCCTCGATTATCTTCTCCCTGTAGTACAGGCTCCAGTAGCGCGGGTGACTCCTGGGTATCTCCACCATCCACACCACCTCCAATACCTTGGGCCCACATCCTAAAAAGCTTCCTAAACGCCCCTACTGGAAGGAGGGCCTTCTAAAAGAGCAATCCTCTGCCTCCTTTTGACCCGAACGGGGTTCTAAACCTTTGGTTTAAAAAAGCCATATAAACCTTGAGTTCAAAACTTATGGTGAACATGATTGTTCACATGCACAGGGTGATGCACCATGGGATATAAGATTACGGCAAAGACCGATTTGAGCCCGATTGACTATTTTGTGGAGGTAGAAGCCCCGCACGTCGCCAGGGCGTGGAAACCGGGCCAATTCGTTGTTTTCATAACCCACGAACGGGGCGAAAGGGTTCCAATGTCAGTTTACAAAGCGGAGGACGGGAAAATTGGAATGTTCATCAGGAAGCTCGGGAAGACGAGCATGCAGCTCTACTACGAGTTCAACGTTGGAGACGAGCTTTACAGTATGGTGGGCCCGCTTGGAAAGCCCATAGATGTAAAGTATTACGGAAACGTAGTTTTTGCATCTGACGCAGTCTGCGGTCAGGCCGAGAACTACGCAACACTGAAGGCAATGAAAGAGGCCGGAAACTACACGATCTCGATACAGAGCTTCGAGGACGCCGCCAGAGTTTATCCCGAGGAGTTCCTCGCGAAGCCCGTCGCCGACGAGTACTACCTCACCACCGACGACGGGAGCGTTGGGATAAAGGGGAACTACCTCGACGTCGTTAAGGAGCTCATTGAGAAGGACAAGGTGGACATAATCTTCGCTGGCGGAAAGCTCGGAACGCTTGCAAAGCTCGCCGAGCTCACCAGGCCGTACGGAATCCCGACGATAACGACGGTGAGGCAGATAATGGTCGACGGAACCGGGATGTGCGGCTCCTGCAGGATACTCTACGGCGGTGAGGTAAGGTTCGCGTGCAGGGACGGGCCTATGTTCGACGCCCACAAGGTCGACTGGGAAGACGTTCTCAAGAGGGCCAACCGCTTCCTCGAGCAGGAGAAGCTGGCCAGAGAACGCTATCTCGAGGAGCTCCGCGCCAGGGGGGTGATCTGAATGCCAAAGCTAATCAAGGAGCGCGTTCCCACTCCGGAGAGGCCGCCG
>JAMOTW010000075.1 GCA_027062125.1 Thermococcus sp. | reverse complement strand
ATCAGGACCGTCGTCGAGGCCTTCTACCCGAGGCGCGTCTGGTACAGGACCCTCGACGCTCCGACCAACGAGTTCCGTGAGCTTCCGGGTGGAGAGGAGGAGCCGGACGAGAGGAACCCGATGCTCGGATGGAGGGGAATCAGGCGCGGTCTCGACCAGCCGGAGCTCCTCAGGGCCGAGTTCAAGGCCATCAAGAGGCTCGTTGACGAGGGCTACGACAACATCGGTGTTATGCTCCCGCTCGTCAGCCACCCGGAGCAGATCAGGAAGGCCAAGGAGATTGCCATGGAGGTCGGTCTCATTCCGCACAAGGACGTCGAGTGGGGCGTCATGATCGAGACCCCAGCGAGTGCCCTCATCATCGAGGATCTCATCAAGGAGGGTATCGACTTCGTCAGCTTCGGCACCAACGACCTCACCCAGTACACCCTCGCCATCGACAGGGACAACGAGAGGGTCTTCAAGCTCTACGACGAGAAGCACCCGGCAGTGCTCAAGCTCATCGAGAACGTCATCAAGACCTGCAAGAAGTACGGCGTTGAGACCAGCATCTGCGGCCAGGCCGGTAGCGATCCAAGGATGGTCAAGCTCCTCGTCAGGCTCGGCATTGACAGCGTCAGCGCCAACCCTGATGCCGTCGAGCTCGTCAGGAAGACCGTCGCCAGGGAAGAGGCCAGGCTCAGGCTCGAGGCCGCCAGGAAGGCCCTCTTCGAGTGAAGCCTCTGGCTTCCCCTCTTTTCTATTCGTTTTCTAGGTTGAAGTTCTTCCGCATACCAAAAACCTTATCTTGTCCCAATTCACATAAGGTAGTGGTGATTATATGGCAACTGTGGAAGTTAGGAGGATTGACCCCCAGGGAAGGCTTGTCCTCCCAAAGAGCTGGCGTGAGAAGTGGGGAAGCGAGGTAATTCTCATTGAGTTAGATGACAGGATTGAGATAATACCCCGAAAGAAACCCAAGCTCTCCAAGTTCTTTGACATAATGGATGTCGACATCGGGGGAGTTGATGTGGAGCGAGAGCTCCTGGAAAGCCTTTACTGAGGTGTTACGATGAGGTTCATAGACGCCAACGTTTTCCTGTACGCTCTCCTTAAACCCAAGCCTAACCTTCCAGATAAAGTAATTGAGAGGAAAAAGAAGGCACAAGAGATTTTGAGGAGAATCGAAAAGGGTGAAAAAGTTGCTACAACCGTTGTGCACCTAAGCGAAGTTGCCAACATAATTGAGGCCAAAGTAAACCTCTCCACAGCACTCGATTTCATTGAAGAACTGCTCACGGCTGAAAACGTCCGCATTCTTTCGGTCACCCCAGAAGACTACTTGAAGGCCGCTATCCTAACCTCCGAGAGGAGAGTCAGCATAAACGACGCCCTTGCTTATTTAAAGATGAAGGAGCTAAATATTACGGAGATATACACTTTCGACAAGCATTTTCAAAACCTAGGCCTTAGAATGCTCCCATGATAAATACCATTCGCCCTTCCAGATTTGGCCATTTTATCCACAATAAGCTTTTTATACCAACGTTTCGATAGTCATCTCAATGAGGAACGATAGAGTAGAGGCAATGCGCGACCAGATCGTCAGCGGACCGATAGTTAAAACACTCATCGTGCTAGCCTATCCTTTAATCATAAACCAGCTCGTCCAGGTTCTTTACAACCTTACCGACACATTCTGGCTCGGAAAGCTAGGAAGGGAGGAGTTAGCGGCACCGGGGACGGCGTGGCCCCTCGTCTGGTTCTTCATGTCCATAGGCATGGGGTTCGCAACGGCCGGCTTCGCCTTCGTCAGCCAGTACGTCGGGGCGAAGGAGTACGAAAAGGCCAACCGTGCGGCTGGGGCGCTCTACTCCCTCATGATGCTCTTCGCAATCGGCGTTGGAATTTTCGGCGTCATCTCGGCCCCCTATCTCCTCGAGTTCATGAACGTCAGCGATACGGTCTATCCCTACGCACTCAACTACACCCGCGTCATCTTCGCCGGGATACCCTTCGCCTTCACGCTCTTCGCCTTCAACTTCCTCCTGAGGGCCATAGGCGACACCAAAACACCGGTTAAGATAAACATAGCCACTGTGCTTCTCAATCTGGTCCTGGACCCCTTCCTGATATTCGGCTGGGGGCCGTTTCCGGAGCTCGGAGTCGTCGGTGCCGCGGTAGCCACGATGTTCTCCAACAGCCTCGGCTCGCTCGTCGGCGGATACCTCCTCTTCAAGGGGAAGGTCGGGATACACCTCACGGTTGATGCTTTGAAGCCGGACTGGCCATTCTACACGCGCATCTTCCGCGTTGGCATACCCTCAAGCGTTGGTTCTTCAACAACGGCCCTTGGCTTCGTCATACTCACGAGGATAATCTTCACCCTCGGCGGTCAGTTCGGTGATGCCGATGTGGCCTTCGCGACCTATTCGATAACCAACAGGCTCACCAACTTCATGTTCGCCTTCTCCGACGGCATAAGCATGGCGATGGGGACGATGGTCGGCCAGACGGTCGGTGCAAAGCTCTACGAGAGGGCCAAGACCATAGCCGAGAAGACGATGGCGATAAACTTTGCCATCCTGAGCGTCGGGACGCTGCTCTTCGCCTTCTTCCGTGTGGAGATATTCAGCTTCTTCATCAACGACCCGGCGATAATAGCCGAGAGCGCCAAGGTGGTGAAGTACTTCTCCGCCTCGCTCCCGTTTTTCGGAATATTTTCCGCTGTAGAGAACGTCTTCAGGAGTGCGGGACACACAAAGAAGAGCATGGTAATTGACATGTTCCGCCTCTGGGTGCTCAGGCTTCCGCTGAGCTACGGCCTCGGAATCCTTATGAAGGACACCGCCGGAATGTGGCTCGGGATGGGTCTGAGCAACGTTCTCGGCGCGGTTGTTGCTCTCGCCTGGTTCCTGACGGGAAGCTGGATGAGCCGCATCATAGAGGAGCACTCTCCAGGACAGTAAACTTTTTATCATTCGGATGCATAGTACCACCCGGTGAACCCATTGGGGACCAGGCACCTCGCACTCATGCTCATCATCCTGGCCGTTCTGGCGGTCGTGGCCGGGAGCATCACCCATAACGCCCCGTACACTCCACCCCCGGACGGGGGATTTTCTCGCCACACAGACCAAAACGGGGGCATCTCGGGAATCCCAGTAAAAGAGGAGGAACGGAAAACCCGCAACGAGCCGCCGTTAATCCTCGTCCACGACGTCACCCCCTACTACTTCGATGACATCAGGCAGATTATAGCGGTTCTCGATGAGTACAACTGCTCGAACTCCACGATCCTCTTCGTCATTCCCGTCTTCGACACAACTCACTACGGGGACGAGTGGAGCCTCCGGAATCACCCGGATTTTGTGAACTATCTCCATGAACTCCAGCGGAGGGGCTACAGGGTGGAGCTCCACGGCTACGGGCACACCTACCACGAGTTCAACTGCTCCTACGAGACGGCGAACGAGAAGCTCGACAACGCCACCGCCCTGATGAGCCCCCTCGGGTTCGGCAACTTTACCCTTTTCCTCCCGCCCGCTTGGGCGCTCAACAACGAATCCCTCCGGGCCATTCTGGAGCACAACCTCACCGTTGTCATGCCCAACTGGCTCATACTCCCCAACGGAACCCGGCGGAGGATATGGAACCGTGAGTACACGTGGTACATAGGCGAGAACCAGGTGGACGACAGACTGTCCGTCGCCCTCCATGACTACAGGAAAGCCTCCGAGGAGGGGATTCCCTTCTACCTCTCGGTTCATCCCGGGGTGGTCAACTACGGGGGCGGACTTGACTTCCTGAGGGCGTTTTTGAGGACAACCTGCGACCAAAAATCATAAACCTTTTATAGCAGCGTTTCGATTGCGGTCTGAGTGAAGATGAAGGGCGAGAAAATCCAGAGAATGAGGGACCAGATACTGAACGGCCCGATAGAGAGAACCCTCCTCATCCTCGCGGGCCCGCTCATAGTGAACAACCTCGTCCAGGTGGTGTACAACATAACGGACACCTTCTGGCTGGGCAAGCTCGGGAGGGAGGCGCTCTCAGCCCCGGGAACGGTCTGGCCGATAATAGGAACGCTGATGGCCCTCGGGATGGGCTTTACCACAGCCGGCTTCGCCTTCGTGGGTCAGTACATAGGTGCCGAGGAGTACGAGAAGGCAAACCGCTCGGCCGGGGCGCTCTACTCACTCATGACGCTCTTCTCGGTCGCCACAGCCATAGTGGCCCTTCTGATTCTCCCCTACGCGCTCCACTTCATGCGCGTCAGCGAGAACGTCTACCCCTACTCCCTGACCTACGCCACGATAATCTTCCTCGGACTGCCATTCTCCTTCGCCTTTATGGCCTTCTCTGCACTGATGCGCGCCACCGGGGACACGAAGACGCCGGTCAAGATAACCCTCCTCACGGTGGCGATAAACATAGCCCTCGACCCGCTCCTCATCTTCGGCTGGCTGGGCTTTCCGGAGATGGGAGTGGCCGGGGCGGCGCTGGCGACGGTTATAGCCAACGTCGTCGGAGCGGCCATTGGCCTCTACCTCCTCTTCACGGATCGCGTTGGGATAAGCCTGAGCATTGAGAGCCTCAAGCCCGACTTCGAATTTTACGGAAAGCTCTTCAGGGTCGGCCTCCCATCAAGTATAGGCCAGTCCGCAAACAGCTTTGGATTCGTGATACTTACAAGGATCATCTTCGGCTTCGGCGACGTTACCTACGCGGCCTACGTCATAACGACCAGGCTGGTCAACTTCCTGACGAGTATATCACGTGGCATAAGCATGGCGATGGGAACCATGATAGCCCAGAACGTCGGGGCGGAGAACTACGAAAGGGCGAAGAGGATAGCGGAGAGGGCGATGGTCATAAACTTCGCCATAGCCAGCTTCGCGGTCCTGATGATAGGCATCTTCCGCGTGGAGATATTCCGCCTCTTCCTCAACGACCCCGCGGTGATAGAGGAGAGCGAGATAGTCCTCAAGTACTTCCTGATTTCGGTACCCTTCTTCAACGGCATCTTCATAGTCGTGAACAGAACCTTCAGCTCGGCCGGACACACAAAGAAGAGCATGGCCCTCGGGATATTCCGCCTCTGGGGACTGAGGATACCGCTGAGCTACGCCTTCGGTTACGTGGCCTCGATCACGGTTCTGGGCCTGACCATTCCACTGGCGGAGCTCTTCGACTTCACCAGCAAGGGCGTCTTCTTCGGAATGGGAATGAGCAACTTCATCGCGGCGATGGTGGCCCTTGCCTGGTTCCTGCGCGGCACCTGGATGAGACGCATTATCGGGGAAGAGTCAAAAAAGTGATGCACTGACGGCGGAATTGGCAGGCGGAAGTCTAATAAACCCAGCGCCTAACGAGCTATGGTGAGACTCATGAAGAGGGACGAACGCTGGGAAGGTGTTTACTCCTTTGAAGACAGCCCGTTCATCATGGAGATTCTGACGGAGCTTCGCGACGAGAGAACGGGACCGATACCCTTCAGGAAGGGGCTCGTTAAGCTCGGAAGGTACATGGCCTACGAGCTGACCAAGACGATGGACGTCGAGAAGGTTCCGATAAAGACCCCCCTCGAGGAGACGGAGGGGACGCTCATAAAGGACAGGCGCAATGTCGTCATAATAACGGTTCTCCGTGCGGCGATTCCGCTGATGGAGGGGCTCATCAAGGTTCTCGACCACGCCCGCGTTGGCATCGTTTCCGCCTCGCGCGGAAAGGCCCCAAAGTTCGAGATAGAGATGAAGTACGTTAAGGTTCCGCAGGTGAAGCCGGAAGACACCGTCATCATAGCGGACCCGATGATAGCGACCGGCTCGACGCTCATCAAGGTCCTCGAGGAGGTCAAGAAGTACGGAAAGGCCAAGCGCTACGTTATAGTCGGCGTTCTGGCCGCCCCTGAGGGTATAAGCAGGATAAAGGAGGCCCACCCCAACGTCGAGATGTTCGTGGCCGCAATAGACAGGGAGTTGAACGAGAAGGGCTACATACTTCCGGGCCTCGGTGACGCAGGCGACAGGGCCTTTGGAGCGCCGGTTAAGCTCTGATTCTCGTTTCTGCCATTTTCTAGCGACATTTATCCGGGGGACACGTTAAATTTATAAGCTCGCCAGGATTTATTATTTTCGAGCCCTCCACGCGGGGGTTGCCGAGCCTGGTCAAAGGCGGTGGACTCAAGATCCACTCCCGCAGGGGTTCAGGGGTTCAAATCCCCTCCCCCGCACCATTCAAACTTCGCCTGCGCGAAGTTTGATCAAGGTTTGTAGCTCCTTTTTGGAAAGCTAATCTTCGGAGGGATTTTCTTATTAAATGGCCATTTTTGAACTTGGGAACTTTTTAAATTGCTCTTTTGGTGTGGGTTTAACTTTAAAAATCGACGCCCGTTGGGCGTCAATGGAGAGCAAACCAGATTCAATGATTTCTTTGAAGTGTTCTCACTTGAAAAATGGACACTTGGGGGATAAAATCGGTTACAGGAGCGTTCTCTGGGATGAGCTACAAACTTTTGGTGAAGCTTTTCCAAAAGCTTCAGCGCCGTTTTCACTATCGTTCGGACGTCCTTAACGGATGACGGAAAGAATACGTACGATTATGACGTGTTTGAACAAGAGCCAAAATGAGACCTGCAAAAAAGAAAAACCTCAGCGCTCCAGCCTCTTGACGCCTTCCTTCGTGCCAACGAGGACTATGTCGGCTATGTCCGCGAAGATGCCGTTCTCAACGACGCCCGGGATGTTGTTGAGCTCTATCTCAAGGTCGAGGGGGTCTTCGATGCGGTGGAACCTGGCGTCGAGGATGAAGTTGCCGTTGTCCGTCACGACCGGCCCGTCCTTCTTGCTCGCCATCCTGAGCTCCGCCGTCGCGTTGAAGACCTCTATCTCCTCAGCTATGGCCCTCCACGCGGCGGGAATGACCTCTATCGGAACCGGCATCCTCTGACCGAGCCTCTCGACGAGCTTGCTCTCATCAACGAGCACGAGGAAGGTTCCTGCCCTGTACTCGATTATCTTCTCCATCGTAAGCGCAGCTCCGCGGCCCTTGATGAGGTTGAGCTGGGGGTCGACCTCGTCCGCCCCGTCAACTGCTATGTCTATCGCATCGACCTCGTCGAGGCCGACAACAGGAACACCGTTCTCAAGGGCGAGCATCCGGGACTGGTAGGAAGTGGGGACGCCGTAGACGTCCTCGAGCTCCTCCTCCATTATGAGCTTCCCGAGGTACTCGATGAAGTACGCGGTAGTCGAGCCGGTTCCAAGGCCGACTATCATGTCGTCCTCGATGAACTTCAGGGCCTCCCTTGCGACGGCCCTCTTAAACTCCTCCATACCATCACCCCACAGGAGTTACGTTGCACGGAACGGTCGCGTTGCCGTTCGTCACCATCTGGTAGAGCAGGCTCTGATTGGAGTAGCACTGCGGTGTAAAGTGCATCATTATTGAGTAGCTGAGCATCGTGAAGTAGAGCCAGAACATGAGCCATCCCCAGAAGGCCTTCTTGAGTATGGCCCTCTCCTCCGGAATCTCCGGCGGGAGCTCCTTGATCACTGCCATCACGAACTTGTCGACGACGAAGTACATCGCTATCCCTATCAGCCAGCCGTATTCTATCCTCGCCGCGGCCACGCCGCTGATTATCCCCGTTATGAGTCCCCAGAGGTATACCGTGAGTGAGAACTTGTGTTCAATAGCCAGCTTCACCTTCTTCACCTACGACTGACTTTTAAAAGGGGCTTTAAAACCTTTCTACCCGCCGAGGGTTTCTAGGAACTTCCTGCCCCTCTCGGTCACCCTGTAGTAGACCCGCCTCCCCCTCCTGTGGGCCTCCTCTATGAGTCCCATGCTCTCCAGCTCGCGGAGGTGCTGATAGACCGCCTGATACTTGAGAGGCTTTTCGAGGGCCTCCCATATTTCGTAACCGTACATCTCCTTCTCACTCAGAAGCCTCAGTATCTCGAGCTTCGTTCCCCCAACGCTGAACTTCTCCCTGCTCTCAGAGTAGTGGCCCTTCAAGCCCGAGCTGGTCACTATGAGTGCTATTCTATCGTCCCTCTCGAAGTAGTCTTCCTCGGCCAGCTTGAGGAGTGCCGGGACTATGACGGATGAAGCGTACTCGGCGAATATCCCCTCCCTGGCCAGGAGCCTCTGGCCGAGGTCGAGCTCGTCCTCACCAACGAGGACAGCCGTTCCACCGCTCTCGCTTATCGCCTCAAGGGCGAGCTCCTTCATAACGGGATTCTTCACGTAGAGCCCCAAAGCTTTTGTGGGCTCGGCGCGGGGCTCTATTCCGAGAACCTCACTCGCTATCGGGGAGCACCTCTCAGCCTGAACCGCTATGAGCCTGGGCATCTCGTCGAGGACACCGACCCTTATGAGCTCCATGAAGCCCTTGTAGATGCTGTACAGGTTGCTGCCGCTTCCCGTGGGAACGATTACATGAGTTGGCTTAACCTCCTCCCAGAGCTCGAAGGCTATCGTCTTCTGCCCCTCAAGGCCGATGAGGTTGCTCTCGGGGGTTATGTTGTAGAGCTCCTTCCCCTCGGCCAGCCCCTCGGCGTAGCTTATTCCCTC
>JAMOTW010000074.1 GCA_027062125.1 Thermococcus sp. | reverse complement strand
TCTCACCGGGGAAAGAAAAGGTGGGGGCGTTTAAAGGGTTTCCCTCACAGAATCTCAACGTAGTCGCCAAGCGCCTGTCCCGGGAGACCGGGCTTGAAGTAGGCCTTGACCTCGCCGCGGTTGCCGTGGGGCTTGAGAACCTTTCCGAACATTTTCCTGCCGGTTGGGGTCCTCCAAACGACCTTCCTGCCGATCAGCCTCGACGCCTCGCTCCTGTCGTCGAAGCCGATGGGCTTCAGAATCATGTGGTGGTTGTCCTGGTGCTCCTTTGTCCCGGCGTAGGCAAGGACGAGCGCCTTCACCCTGGCCATCGTCCCCACCTCCACCGAGTCCTACCGGTTTCGGGTTTCCCCAATCGATTTTTAAGCTTTGTTCTCGAAGTCCATCAGGGCCTCGTCTATCTCGAGGAGCTCCCTCAGCGACTTTATCTTGAGGAAGTTCTGGCGCTCCAGCAGGAGAGGGACGTCGCTCTTGTAGGGGGAGGCCTTCTGGACGAGCAGTGTGTTCTCGTCGAGGATGTAGGTGAACCTGCTCGGGCTGTCGTCAATCCAGACGAAGGGTTCGTCGGGATGGAGCTCCCTCAGGTTCTCGAACTTCTTCAGCATGTCTTTCGTGCCCCTGAAGGTTATCACCTCGTCGAACTCGTCGTACCAGTCAGTCTTCTTCATGAATATGACCTTGCCGCCGGGGTAGGTGTGCTCGCCCGAGAAGCTGATGACGTATCTTCCCCGCTTCCTCAGCGTCCTGACGACCTGTCTGGAGAAGGGGAAGTCCTTGATGTAGCGCGGCATGAGCTTGTAGTACTCGTGTATCGTCCCCTGGGCGACGAGCTCGTGAATAACGCCGAGGTACTGGTAGGTCAGTTTGCCCTTGATGAAGAGGAAGAGGGCCTTGTAGTAGTCGTCGTAGAGGTCGCTCTCTATAACAGCCGGAATCGTCTTCTCTATCGCTATTCTCAGGGCCTTCTCGACGGCGCCGGTGCTGTCAACCAGCGTTCCGTCGAAGTCGAAGAGGTAAACCACCATGTACATGTGTATCACTGCAAGGGTTATAACTCTTCCGGGATTCCGGGTTCGGGCCCCCGAAAGGGTTTTATTGTCAGGACGGCTAAAAACCTCCGGTGATAGCGGAATGAGGATCGAGAAGCTCAAGGATTTCATATCCGAGAAGGAACTCGACGGCGTTTTAATCACCGGGAAGGAGAACCTCTTCTACTTCACGGGCTCCTCACCCGTCCTCGGCGGTTATCTCGTCGTTACTCCGGACGAGGAAGTGTTCATCGTCCCCGAGCTCGAGTACGAGGAAGCCAAAGAAACCTCGAAGGTTCCGGTCGAGAAGTTCAAAACGGGGAAGGAGCTCTACGAGAGGCTCTCATCTTTCAAGCTCAGGAAGCTCGGCATCGAGGGGCGGACGAGCTTCTCCACGATACAGACTCTAAAGGAGAAGGCGGGAGCTGAGGACTTCATCCCCGTCGACGACGTCATCAGGGAGCTCCGCATAATCAAGACCAAGGAGGAGCTGGAGGTCATCGAAGCGGCGTGCAAGATAGCGGACATGGCCATGATGGCCGCCCTGGAGGAGATAAGCGAGGGCAAGCGCGAGAGAGAAATAGCCGCGAAAATGGAGTACGTCATGAAGATGAACGGTGCCGAAAAGCCCGCCTTTGACACGATAATAGCGAGCGGCTGGCGCTCGGCCCTGCCTCACGGGATAGCGAGCGACAAGAGGATAGAGAAGGGCGATTTAGTCGTCATCGATGAGGGCGCACTCTACAGGCACTACCACTCGGACATGACGAGGACCATCGTCGTCGGCTCCCCGAACGAGAAGCAGAGGGAAATCTATGAGATAGTCCTCGAGGCCCAGAAAAAGGGCGTCGAGGCGGCAAGGCCCGGCATAACCGCCAAGGAGCTCGACACCATCGTCAGGGACGTCATAGCGGAGTACGGCTACGGCGACCACTTCATTCACTCTACCGGACACGGTGTCGGCCTTCAGATACACGAATGGCCTC
>JAMOTW010000073.1 GCA_027062125.1 Thermococcus sp. | reverse complement strand
CGACTTCGGACTACATGCGCCCACCATATACTTCCCGCTGATAGTCCATGAGGCGCTCATGATAGAGCCAACCGAGACCGTCAGCAAGGAGGAGATCGACGCGTACGTCGAGGCCCTCAAGAGGATAAGCGACGAAGCCTACAGCAACCCGGAGATCGTCAAGAGCGCCCCGCACAACACCGCCGTCAAGAGGGTGGACGACGTTCTCGCCGCCAAGAGGCCCGTGATAACCTGGCGCATGTACAGGGAGCTCAAGGAGAAGGGCGAGATCGACATCTGACTTGCCTTCCATTTTTCTTACTGTCTCGTTTGCACAGGCGAACAGACTTTGCAGAGCAAAGTTTAATCAGAATGTTCCATTTCTCATTAATGGGCAAAAATCAGTCGTGCACTGGTGGATTTGGCAGTTGTTGGATGAGTTTAACCTCCAAACAAGCACTTTCAAGCAGTTTCAAACTTATTCTGGCGTCCTTCGGACGCCGTTGGGGGTGAAACACTCTTCAAAGAGCAGATTAAACAGAAACTTGCTTAGAAATTGGCAACTTCAAAAAAGCACTCAATTTTTCCGTCAACGCTGAAGCTTTTGGAAAGCTTCACCAAAAGTTGGTAGCTCTTCCTTGGGGGACCATAATACAAGGATTTTCTCCTTCAGGAGGTTCTTGTTCTCAAAGAGAACACGTTTTAGAAATCCTTGTCGGGAGGGTTTACTCCCTTCTTGACGCCCTTCGGGCGTCGGTTTAAACTTAAACCCATACCGGGGGGCGAGTTGAAAAGTTCCCCATTTCAAAAACAAGCTTATTCAAAGAGAAAATCACTAGACCTTTAGCCTTATTAGAAAAGAGCTACGAACCTTGGTCAAACTTCGCGCAGGCGAAGTTTGTTAGAATGGAGCCCCGGGCGGGATTTGAACCCGCGACCGGCGGATTACAAGTCCGCCGCCCCGCCAGGCTAGGCTACCGGGGCACGGTTTAAAGACCCCCGGGGAAAATATAAAGTTTTCGTAGCCCCGAATGAACCCCGCCCACTACGGGAGGCCCCTTCTCAGGGCTCCAAGCAAACACCGTAAGATTTATAAATCCACCCCATATTCCCTACATTGGGTCGTGCCGCCGTAGCTTAGTCGGTAGAGCGCCGGACTGTTAATCCGGCGGTCCCCGGTTCGAGTCCGGGCGGCGGCGCCATCAGTGGGCCCGTAGCTCAGCCTGGTCAGAGCGCGCGGCTCATAACCGCGTGGTCGGGGGTTCAAAGCCCCCCGGGCCCACCATCGAAACTTTGCTGGGCAAAGTTTCATCAAAGTTCGTGATTCCTTTTTGGAATGCTGTTCTTCGACCGGATTTCTTCCCGAATTATCTCTTTGAGAACGTGAATTCCCATTGAGAGTGCCTTTTAAAGGAGTTCATGTTTCTTAGCGCTCCTTCGGAGCGCGATTCAAATAGAACCCATGCGGAAAGATCTTGAGAGCGTGAATTCAAACTTATCACCGGCCAGTTTACTTTCCAAATCCCTTGATAAGAAGGCATTAAAGAAGAATCACAAACTTTTGGTGAAGCTTTTTCCAAAAGCTTCCTGCGCATGTTGAGGCTTCGCCTCAACACCTCGGGAAGCTTCGCTTCCCAAGGAGCGCTGGCGGAAGATTAAGTGCTTCTTTTGAGGTATTCATCTCTGAGTGGGTTTCTCATTCACTTGCTCTTTTGTGAGTGTTTCACCCAAGAAGGCGCCCTTTGGGCGCCGATAAAAATGTGAAACCGCTTGAAGGGGCTTTCTTTTATGTTAAACCCTGCTTAAAATTATCCGGTTCTCCAGTGCACGGTTGATGTTTGCTTCTTTGTGAGAAGGGCACTCTTTGATCAAACTTTGCAGAGCAAAGTTTGTTCGCCTTCGCGAAGTTTGATCAAGGTTGGTAGCTCTTTCTTGAAATGCGAGTTCTTGAGTGGTTTCTCTTTAAATGGACATTTTAAAAGTGAGAACCTTTTGGGTTACACTCGTTGAGTAGGCGTTTAAGATATAATGGACGTCCTTGGGCATCAGAGGAAAAGTAAACCCCTTCAAAAGGCCACTTTTATAGAGTTCTCGCTTGAAATGGAATGCTCAAGTTGAAAACTACACGCAGAAACACTCTTTATAAAGAGCTACAAACTTCTGGCAAAGCTTTCTCAAAAGCTTCCCCCACAAACAAAACACCGGTTTTCAAGCGAGTTCGTGTAGTTGGGCGGTAAAAGCATTCTGATCCACAATACCGGGGCCTTCGAGGCCGTATTGGACATTTAAAAGCGCCAGTGAGCGCCGTTTTGTACAAAAAACTGACCAAATTTTGCCCGTGTTTTTGCTGAATATGACAAACAAACCTGCCAATTAGCTACATTATACCACCATCTTGACAGAAACATGTCAGAATTACAGCAAATTTGGAGCACCTGGCCGTTTTTTAGGAAGTTCGAGCATCGAACCAGCGGCAAACATTTATAAGCCTTTCCCATTCATGGTGGACATCAAAGTACACCAACGCCCGTTTTCGGCACGGAAATCGGTTCTTAAACTTTACGCAACCGATATAAACCCCTACGAGCGAGATACCACTCGAAAAGCTTATATACCGAAACCCGCAGGTGGGAGGTAGTGATAATCGTTCTTAAAAAATGTTAAGGGGGCAATTCTCGGTGGCGACGAAAAAAGAGTTTGATATATTCATGCATGAGCTGGTTCCCGAACACAGAATCCTCAGCGAGGAGGAGAAGGAGGAGCTCCTCAGAAAGTACAGGATCAGGATTTCTCAGCTTCCGCAGATCAAGGCCTCGGACCCGGCCGTGGTGGCACTCGGCGCAAAGCCAGGCGACATCCTTGAGATCAAGAGAAAGAGCCCGACGGCGGGCTACTATTACTACTACCGCCTTGTGGTGGAGGACTGATTCTGCGAGGTGAGATTATGGCATCGAGAGGACCGACCGTTGTTGATGTTACTCCCGACGACCTCTGGCTCGTTATGGAGGCTTACTGGAAGGAGAGAGGACTCGTCAGGCAGCACCTTGATTCTTACAACGCCTTCATCGACTACGGCATGCAGCAGGTTATAGACGAGTTCGGCGGCCTCAAGCCGGACATACCGGACTTCGAGGTCAAGTTCGGCAAGGTCCGCCTGGGCGAGCCCGAGTTCCAGGAGGCTCAGGGACAGAGGAAGCCGCTCTACCCCATGGACGCGAGGATAAGAAACCTCACCTATTCCGCACCGCTCTACCTCGAGCTCATCCCGGTCATCAAGGGCATCGAGCAGGAGCCCGTCGAGGTCAGGATAGGCGAGCTCCCGATAATGCTCAAATCAAAGGCCTGCAGGCTTTACGGCCTCAGCGACGAGGAGCTCATAAAGCTCGGCGAGGACCCGAAGGACCCGGGAGGATACTTCATCATCAACGGCTCCGAGAGGGTTATCGTCTCTATCGAGGACCTCGCCCCGAACAAGACCCTCGTCGAGAGGGACCTGAGGCAGAACAGGATAATAGCCAAGGTTTTCTCCTACAGGCACGGCTACAGGGCCCTCATCACAGTCGAGAGGAGGAAGGATGGTCTTCTTTACGTTAACATACCGAACGTCCCCAGGCCCGTCAAGTTCGTCTACGTCATGCGCGCCCTCGGTCTGCTCAGCGATAAGGAGATAGTTGAAGCAGTAAGCGACGACCCGAGGATACAGCAGGTTCTCTTCGACAACCTCGAGGACGCAAGCGACATAACCACCCAGGAGGAGGCCCTCGACTACATAGGAAAGCTCTCCCTGCCCGGCCAGCCGAAGGAGTACAGGCTCAGGAGGGCCGAGCACATCATAGACAACAACCTCCTCCCGCACATGGGCGTCGAGCCGGAGAGGAGGAGGGCTAAAGCTTACTACCTCGGAATGATGGCCCTCAAGGTTCTCGAGCTCTCCCTCGGCCTCCGCGGTGAGGATGACAAGGACCACTACGCCAACAAGAGGCTCAAGCTCGCCGGTGACCTCCTGAGGGACCTCTTCCGCGTTGCGTTCGGCCAGCTGGTCAAGGACATGCAGTACCAGATGACCAAGACTTACCAGAGGAAGGGTGAGCGCTACACCTTCGAGAACATCCAGCGCTTTGTGAGAAACTCCATAAGGCCCGACGTGCTGAGCGAGAGAATTGAGCACGCTTTAGCGACCGGTGCCTGGCCCGGCGGAAGGACCGGTGTGAGCCAGCTTCTCGATAGAACGAACTACATGTCAACCCTTTCTCACCTCAGGCGCATTACTTCCCCGCTCAGCAGGGACCAGCCCCACTTCGAGGCGCGTGATTTGCACGGAACCCACTGGGGTAGGATCTGCCCCACAGAGACTCCGGAAGGTCCGAACTGTGGTCTGGTTAAGAACCTCGCTTTGATGTCCCAGATAACCACCGGCATCCCAGAGGAGGAAGTGAGGAACTACCTGAGCAGGCTCGGCGTCGTTCCGATAGAGGAGCGCAGGCCTAACCCCGAGCTCTGGCGCCTCTACCTCAACGGAGTCCTCATAGGGACCATCGAGGACGGAAGGAGCCTCGTCCAGAGGATAAGGAGCGACAGGAGGAGCGGAAAGATAAGCGAGGTCATCAACGTCGCCATTTACGAGGACGCCGAGGTCAAGGAGATATACGTCAACAGCGACGATGGCAGGGTTAGGAGGCCGCTCATCATAGTCGAGAACGGCAAGCCGAAGCTCACCAGGGAGCACGTCGAGGGCATAAAGAACGGCACCCTTACCTGGAGCGACCTCATCAAGATGGGTGTCATCGAGTACCTCGACGCAGAGGAGGAGGAGAACGCCTACGTGGCAACCTGGCCCTGGGAGGTCACCGAGGAGCACACCCACCTCGAGCTCATGCCGGCCGCGATACTCGGTATTCCGGCCTCACTCGTTCCTTATCCCGAGCACAACGCCGCCCCGCGTAACACCTACGGTGCCGGTATGGCCAAGCAGAGCCTCGGTCTCGGAAGCGCGAACTTCCGCATCAGGGTTGACACCCGCGGTCATTTGATGCACTACCCGCAGGTTCCGCTCGTTAACTCGCGCATCATGAAGGCGGTCGGTTTCGAGGAGAGGCCCGCCGGCCAGAACTTCGTCGTCGCGGTTCTCAGCTACGCCGGTTACAACATGGAGGACGCCATCATAATGAACAAGGCCTCCATCGAGCGCGGTCTCGGCAGGAGCACCTTCTTCAGGACGTACGAGGCGGAGGAGAAGCGCTATCTCGGCGGCCAGACCGACCGCTTCGAGGTTCCGGACCCGACCATACAGGGCTACCTCGGCGAGAAATACTACAGGCACCTCGACGAGGACGGTATAATCTTTCCGGAGTCAAAGGTTACCGGCAAGGACGTCCTCGTTGGAAGGACCTCACCGCCGAGGTTCCTTGAGGAGCAGAGCGGCCTCGGAGGAATAATCCTCCAGGAGAGGCGCGAGACGAGTGTCTCGGTTAGGCCGAGCGAGAAGGGCATCGTGGACAAGGTCATCATCACAGAGACCGGCGATGGAACCAAGCTCGTCAAGGTAACCGTCAGGGACCTCAGGATTCCGGAGTTCGGAGACAAGTTCGCTTCAAGGCACGGTCAGAAGGGTGTTATCGGTTTAATCGTCCCGCAGGAGGACATGCCCTGGACCGAGAGCGGAATCGTTCCCGACCTTATCGTCAACCCGCACGGTATCCCGAGCCGTATGACCGTTGGACAGCTCATCGAGGCCATAGGCGGAAAGGTCGCCGCCCTCACTGGAAAGCGCGTTGACGGTACGGCCTTCATAGGCGAGCCAGAGGAGAAGCTCAGGAAGGAGCTCGAGGAGCTTGGCTTCAAACACAACGGAAGGGAAGTCATGTACGACGGAATAACCGGCAGGAGGCTCGAGGCGGACATATTCGTCGGCGTCATCTACTACCAGAGGCTCCACCACATGGTCGCCGACAAGATGCACGCGCGCTCGAGAGGTCCGGTTCAGGTGCTCACCAAGCAGCCGACAGAGGGTAGGGCCAGGGAAGGTGGACTGAGGTTCGGTGAGATGGAGCGTGACGTCCTCATCGGACACGGCGCGGCAATGCTCCTCATTGAGCGTCTATTGGAGGAGAGTGACAAGACAGAGGTATGGGTCTGCGAGAGCTGTGGCCATCTGGCCCTGGAGGACAAGCGCAGAGGAAAGGTCTACTGCCCAGTCTGCGGAGAGGAAGAGAAGATAAGCAAGGTGGAGATGAGCTACGCCTTCAAGCTGTTGCTGGACGAGCTGAAGGCAATGGGAATAAGGCCGTCCCTCAACATAACGGATAGGGTGTGATACCATGCAGTCGATGAAGAAGGTCATCGGGAGTATTGAGTTCGGAATCCTCTCACCCCAGGAAATCAGAAAGATGAGCGCGGCCGAGATAACCGTCCCCGACACCTACGACGATGACGGTTACCCGATAGAAGGCGGCCTTATGGACAAGCGCCTCGGTGTCGTCGACCCGGGACTCCGCTGTGAGACCTGTGGAGCGAGAGCCGGAGACTGTCCGGGCCACTTCGGCCACGTCGAGCTCGCCAGGCCGATAATCCACGTCGGATTCGCGAAAACAATCCACCGCGTCCTCGAGAGCACCTGCCGCGAGTGCGGAAGGATAAAGCTCACCGACGAGGAGATAGAGGAGTACATGCACAAGTTCGAGGTCATGGGCGACAGGAAGAAGGCCAAGGACAGGCTCATCAAGGAGATACACAAGAAGGCCAAGGAGAGGATGGTTTGCCCGCACTGTGGAGCGCCGCAGTTCCCGATCAAGTTCGAGAGGCCGACCATCTACTGGGAGCTCAGGAAGGACGAGGAGGGCAACGAGTACAAGCACAGGATGATGCCGAGCGAGGTTCGCGACAGGCTCGAGAAGATACCCGACAAGGACCTGCCGCTCCTCGGACTCCACCCCGAGAAAGCCCGCCCCGAGTGGATGGTCCTCACCGTCCTGCCGGTTCCGCCCGTTACCATGAGGCCGTCCATCACCCTCGAGAGCGGCATCAGGGCTGAAGACGACCTCACCCACAAGCTCGTTGACATCATCCGTATCAACAACAGGCTTAAGAGCAACATCGAGGCCGGTGCACCGCAGCTCATCATCGAGGACCTCTGGGACCTCCTCCAGTACCACGTCACCACCTACATCAACAACGAGACCTCCGGTATTCCGCCGGCCAAGCACAAGAGCGGAAGGCCCCTCAAGACCCTCTCCCAGAGGCTCAAGGGTAAAGAAGGCCGCTTCCGTGGAAACCTCAGCGGTAAGCGTGTCAACTTCTCCGCCCGTACCGTCATCAGCCCCGACCCGATGATAAGCATCAACGAGGTCGGCGTCCCGCTCGCGGTTGCCATGGAGCTCACGGTTCCGGAGAAGGTCACCGAGTTCAACTTCGAGAAGCTCAAGAAGATGGTCCTCAACGGGCCCGAGAAGTATCCGGGAGCGAACTACGTCATCGACCCCGAGGGAAGAAGAATCCGCCTCATGGAGAACAACCTCGAGATCATAGCCGAAAAGCTCGATATCGGCTGGACCGTCGAGAGACACCTCATGGACGGGGATATAGTCCTCTTCAACAGGCAGCCCTCGCTGCACAGGATGTCCATCATGGCCCACCGCGTTAGGGTTATGCCCTACAGGACCTTCCGCCTCAACCTCTCGGTCTGCCCGCCGTACAACGCTGACTTCGACGGTGACGAGATGAACCTCCACGTCCCGCAGACCGAGGAGGCCCAGGCGGAAGCAAAGATACTCATGGAGGTCCAGAACCACATCATCTCGCCGCGTTACGGTGGCCCGCTCATAGCGGGAATCCAGGACCACATCTCCGGCGGCTACCTGCTCACCCGCGAGGGGGCCTACTTCACCCGCTCAGAGGTCGAGCAGATGCTCATGTTCGCCGGGGTTGACGTGGAGAAGCTCCCCGAACCGGACAAGGTCGAGAACGGTGTCGAGCTCTGGAGCGGAAAGACGATATTCTCGCTCCTCCTTCCGGAGGACCTCACAATCTGGTACCGCAACAAGCTCTGCGACGAGCCGGAGCGCTGCGAGGCTCTGGAGAAGCTCATCGAGGAGAAGCTCGTCCCCGACCCGGAGGAAGTCAGAAAGCTCGCCTACGACGGCTTCACCTACATCCAGAAAGGAAAGCTCCTAAGCGGCGCCATAGACAAGAAGGCCTACGGAAGGGAAGATGGAAAGCTCCTCGACATCATCGTGAGGGAGTACGGCGTCGAAAGGGCCAGGCAGTTCCTAGACCAGATCACCAAGCTCGCCATATGGGTCATAACCCACAAGGGCTTCACAACCGCGATAGACGACGAGGACCTCCCGAGCGAGGCCCTCGACAGGATACACGAGATAATCCGCGAGGCAGAGGAGAGGGTCAACAGGCTCATAGAGGCGTACAAGAACGGCGAGCTCGAGCCGCTTCCAGGTAAGACCCTCGAGGAGACCCTCGAGAGCAACATCATGGCTGTCCTCGCCGAGGCCCGTGACAACGCAGGTAAGGTTGCCGAGCGCTATCTCGGTATGGGCAACCACGCGGTCATCATGGCCAAGACCGGAGCGAGGGGTAAGATGCTCAACATCACCCAGATGGCCGCTATGCTCGGTCAGCAGTCCATCCGTGGTAAGCGTCT
>JAMOTW010000072.1 GCA_027062125.1 Thermococcus sp. | reverse complement strand
GGAAGGCACTGGCTCGTAGAAGACGACCAGGTCGACCTCAGGAACATCCAGTCCTTCCTCGCCCACGCTCGTGGCAACGAGAACGTTGAACTCGACCCTTGAGAAGCGCTCCAGGGTTTCCTTCTGCTTCTTCTGACTCATGCCCTTGTCCTTGCCCCTGCTGGCCTGGCCGATGAAGCGCTCGGCGGAAATCCCCCTCTCCCTGAGCTCTTCCACGATCTTCTTCCCTGTGTCGCGGTAGTTCGTGAAGACTATCACCTTGGAGTCGGGCTTCCGCCTCAGCTGCTCCTCCACGAGCTCCAGGAGCCTCTCCATCTTTGGGTGGTCTATTCCGAGCTCCTTCGCCTGGACGAGGAGGTATATCACTTTCCTCATGCGCGGATCTTCCATGAGCTGTCTGCTCGATTTCGTCCGTTTATCCTCGCGGAGCTTCTTCAGGTAGGTCCTCAATGCCGTCAGTCCCTGGGTCTCGAGGAGCTCGATGGCGTGCTGGAGCTTCACTGCCTTCGCCTGGTACATCCTGAGCCTGCCGAGTTCATAGTTGCCCTGCGCCACCTCCTTGTTTATCCTGGAGCCCGCCTGGAGCACTTCCCTCTTCGATATGTCCGGAGAATACGTTGAGACGAGCTTGAACTGGGCGAGCGGTTTGAGGCTCTCCTTCAGCATCTCCCTCAGGAGAGAGCGGACTTCCTTGTAAATCCCGGGGAGTTCAACCTTAACCCACTCGAAGGCTATCCTCTGGACGTAGGGCTTAACATCCGGCGAGCTCTCAGTTCTTACCTCAATGTGCTCTATCCCTAAGTTCTTTACTATCTCACGGATCTTCTCCTCATCACTCCCCGGCGAGGCCGTCAGGCCAAGAACAAGGGGGTGTCTGGCGGTCTTCAGGTACTCCCTCGCGATGAAGACGTAGGAGTAGCTCCCAACCGCCCTGTGGGCCTCGTCTATCACGAGGAGGACGATGTTCTCGAGCGATATCTTCCCCGTTATCACGTCGTTCTCGACAGTCTGGGGGGTGGCGGTTATGATCGTACTCTCCTCCCAGATCTTCTGGCGCTTGCTCGGGGAAAGCTCACCGGTCAGGACGTTGATTCTCTCGGGGGGAAGGTCGAAGAGCCGCCTGAAGCTCTCGGCGTGCTGGAGTGCGAGGGGCTTCGTCGGGGCGAGCATGAGGACCTTGCCGCCGTATTTTGAGAGCCTGTAATCGGCTATGAGCATGGCTATAAGCGTCTTTCCTAACCCCGTTGGCAGAACGACGAGGCAGTTGGTTTCCTTACAGCGGGCGTAGATTACCTCCTGATAAACGCGGGGCTCGATTAGATCGCGGCGAAGATACATGTGATTGGATTCTCGAAGGATGATAAAAACCTTGCTGGGAGAAATGTTATTAACCCTTAAAACAACCCCAATACGGTGAGAACGTTGGAGCGAATCGATATCCCCGCCCTCATCCAAAGGATTGAGGACATAGAGAAGCGGTTAGATGCCCTTGAGGACATCATCGAGTCACTCATCCCAGAAGATGATGAAGAGATGGAACTTGAAGAACCAAGTGGAGTCAAAGAGTACCAGAAAGGAGATTTCCTAAGATGGGGTAGGGAACGGGGGCTGATAGGTTAATGTGGAAGGTGCTGGTTGCCGAAAGATTCTACAAAGACCTCGAAAAGGCTGTTAAGGGGCTGTCTCCCTCAGAAGTTGAAAAACTTCTTAAAAAACTTGATGAACTGGCCGAAGAACTCCACTTAACTCCTTATCCGGCACACAAATTTGACCTCAGAAAAGTGGTCGGGAAAGATCCCGTTGAAATTAGGGTGAGGCTTGGAAGGTTCAGGGTAGTCTACCGCGTCTACAAAAAGAAAAGGGAAATCGTACTCGTGGCGTTTTTTAAGAGGGACGACGACAGTTACAAAAGGTTGTAACGATGCTCCTCACGAGGCACGCCAGGGAGAGGCTGATCAAACGGCTGGCGAAGAAAAGAAGACTTGAACACATCTATGCCGAACTGTGGGACTTCCTCGACCGCTCGCGGAAGATCGATGTGAACGAGCGGGTGGTAATCCTCACGGACGGGAGAAAGAGCCTGGTCTGTTCCAGGCTCGACTGCGAGATGCTTTCCCTAGACGAAATAAGGGAGCGAGTTTCAGATATATCACGAACCTACGAGTGCGTCTTCTTCGATGGGAGGCTGGCTAAGGAGACCGTTCCAAGGAAGTTCCTCGAGCTGGTTCCGAAAGGGGTTTACTGCTTCTATCTCAACAGGGAAAAGAGGAGCCTTTACATAGGCAGCACCCCGCCGTTGCTCGCGATAACCCTGCGGCCCGCGAAGAAAAGCGAGAGGAACGGGGAGGGCTAGGCGTTCTCCTCCACGGGCACGACGAATATCTCCCCGAAGGGCTCCTCCTGAATGAGGTCAACCTTGCCCATGTTGGAAAGGAACAGGAGGTAAAGGAAGGTTCTGGCGACTATCTTCGGCGTTGGGTCGAAGACCAAATCCCAGAAGTTTATGGGCTCCCTGGTTTCCCTGTACATCTCCACGACTATCTCGTGGAGCCTGTAGACGTGCTTCTCGATGTCAACGCGGAAGTCGTCGACTACGAAGACCTCCTCCTCTATCTCGACCTTCTTCCTCTTCCTCGGCTTCCTCTTCTCGGCCTCCTCGAGGGCGTCCATGAGCGCATCGAGCAGGTCGTCGAAGGTGTAGTAGCGCTCCACCCTTCTCAGGGGAGGTGCCAGCGGCTCGACCTCAACGCGGAGCTTCTCCTCGTGGTGCTCCTCCTCTTCCTCCTCGTCGGCGTGGAGCAGGGCCTCGCTCTTCATCCTGACGAGGATTGACGCCGCCAGGATGGCCCTCGCCGAAACGCGGAGGTCGAGCTCCTTCATCTCCCTGAGCCTTTCGATGTACTTCTCGGTTAAATCCACGATGTCGATGTTCCAGGGGTCAACTTTGCCCATGGTAACGAGCTGGAGGAGAATGTCGACGGGCGTTATCTCCTCCTCACGGCGCGATTCCATCGGTTTCACCTCTCAATCCTAATCCAGCCCCTCTCAAAACGGCGGAATTTTCTTTTAGCCGCTTTAAACATCTTCGTGAGCTCCGTGAGGTATTCCTCATCCGCGTAAAGAACCTTCCCGTCGGAGAGAGCATCCATTATGAGGGGGTGTCCTTTGAGAAGCATCCTCTTAACTTCCTCGGGGGTGTAGGCTTTGGCATCGATTGGAGCACGGGTTCTGTCGAGCTCGTAGAGAAGCCTTAAGCGCTCGTTTGGATTTTTGGGGAGGTTTTCGGCTATCACAAGGATGTCCACGTCACTCCCCACTCCAAACGTTCCCCTCGCAAGTGACCCGTGGAGCAGTATGAGCTTTGGGTTAAGTGCCTTCCTAACAGCTTTTGTGTACTCCTCGATCTCCCGCTGATAGGGCCTCTCACCTGAGCCCATCGGTGACACCCCTGACGAAGTCGATTATCCTTTTTGCGGCGTTTATGGCCTCAATCGCGTCTTTCTCCCCGTAGTACTCATAGGGAGCACCTTCAATATAAGCGTCTGGGTATCGTGGGGGAATGTAATGCCTGTCAAGTAGCCTGGCGGAGTCAAAAAGCTCCTCGGGAACAGTGACTTCCGCTGTTTCCCTGGACAGTACGTCGAGTAGCTTCTTTATGGAATGTCCGTATGCCATGATCCCCAGCCCGAAGAGCAGGGCTTTGACGGCGTACTCCGCCGCCTGCTGGGCCTTGAAGCACGCCCAGGAATAAAAATTTGAGTTGAGGTCGTTCTCTGCGCTTTTGAGGGTGTAGTCCGCCTGTGCAATCCAGCGCTCAAACTCCTCCTGGTCGAACATCGAATCACCCGCTCAGGTGGCCGAACATCTCCGCGTGCTCGGCCTCGCTCCTCTTCCTCGCCTCCTCGAGTATCTTCATGGCCTTCTCAAGGCTGAGCGCAACGACCCTTGAAACGCCGTTCCTCATGCTGACGCCGATTATCTTGTCCGCGTTGGCCATCATGACGTCCCTCAGCGTGACGACGATGAACTGGCTGTTCTGCGAGGCCTCTTTGATGAGGTCGGCAACGCGCTTGACGTTGGCATCGTCGAGGTGTGCATCTATCTCGTCGAAGAGGTAGAACGGGGCCGGCTTGTAGCGCTGTATTGCGAAGACGAAGGCGAGGGCTGTTAGGGCCTTCTCGCCGCCGCTCATCGCCTCGATCCTCTTGACGTCCTTTCCCGCTGGCTTCGCCTCTATCTCAAGGCCGCCCGCGAAGGGGTCCTCGGGGTTCTCGAGGATGAGCCTGGCGCTTCCTCCAGGCGAGAGCTTGGCGAAGAGCTCCGAGAAGTTCTTGGCTATCTCGTTGAGGGTCTGGAGGAACACCTGCTTCTTCTGCCCCTCTATCTCCTCGATGAACTCCTCTATGCTCTCCTTCTCCGCAACCACCTGCTCGCGCTTGCTCTTGAGCTCGAGGTAACGCCTCTCAACGACCTCGAAGTCCTCTATGGCCTTCATATTGACGGGCTCGAGGGAGCGTATCTCCTCCTCCATCCTCTCTATCTGCTCGCTCAGGGCCTCTAACTCGAGCGGTATCTCCTTGATGCCCTTGATGAGCTTGGGGTCGTGGTGCTTCAGCTCGTCCTGCTTCTCCTTCAGCGTCGCCTCGTACTGGGCGAGCTTTATTTTGAGGGTGTTGGCCTCTATGCGCAGCTCCTGGAGCTTTGCGGAGAGCTCGTCCTTCTCCGCCCTAAGGTCGATTATCTCGTTCTTGAGCCTCTCGCGCCTCTCGCGGAGTTCCTTGAGCTCGTCCTTGACGTTCTCCTCTGCCTTCCTGAGCTCCTCGAGCTCGGCCTCGTACTCTTTTATCGCCCTCTCGTTCTCCTCGATGTTGGCCTTCAGCGCGTTTATTCTGTTGATAAGGCCCTCTATCTCCTCCTCGAGGTCGGCCTTCCTCGGGAGGAGCTCCTCGTTTATCCTGACGTCGAGGTTCTCCAGCTTGCTCTCGACCTTTCCGAGCTCTTCCCTCAGTTTGCTTATCTCCGCCTCCACCTCGCGTATCTTCTGGTTGAGCTCCCTCGCCTCCGGGTTCTCGAGGGCCCTCTTGAGCTTCTCGCGCTTCTTCTCAAGGCGCTCTATCCTCCCCCTGAGCTTGGCCATCTCGCCCTTGGTGTCGTGTATTCTCTTCTCCAGCGCCTCGATGAGCTTCTCGTTTTCCCCCATTTCCTCTGCTAATGCCTTGTCCTCCGCCAGAAGCCTGTCCATTTCCCTCTGGATGACCTGGAGGTCCTTGCTCAGCTCGCTCTTCTTCATGCGCAGGTTGAAGAGCTCGTTCTCGAGTCCCCTTACCTCGAGCTTGAGGGCGTTGACGGTCGATTCCAAAGCTTCTTTCTCGCGCTCCAGCTTTTCAACGCGCTTCCTTATCTCGTCGACGTTGATCCCGAGCTTGCCCCTTGGGCGGTAGTGGCCGCCGGTTATGGCACCGCTCCTCTCGAGCAGCTCGCCGCCGAGGGTCACCATGCGGACCTTTCCTATCCCAACGGTTCTCGCCTCGTCCATGTCGCTCACGATGAGCGTGTCCCCGAGAGCGTAGGCAACCGCGTTCCTGAAGCGCGGGTCGTAGTGAACCACGTCAATGGCGGGGACTCCTAGGGAAGGCTTCTCCCTCATCGAGCGCGGCTTTATCTTGTTGAGGGGCAGGAACGTGAGCCTTCCCAGCTTCTTCTCCTTGAGGAGCTTGATGGCCTTCTCGGCAACGCGGTCATCCTCAACGACAACGTTGTCGTAGTTGCCGCCGAGGGCCACCTCAACGGCCAGAGCGTACTTCTCATCCGCTACGGTTATCAGTTCACCGAGGGTGCCGTGGAGGCCGGGAATGTTCTGCCTCTTCAGGAACTCGACAGCGCGGTTTCCGCGAACCTCACGCTGGGCCTCCGCTTTTATCAGCTCCTCCTTCGCCTTGGCCAGCTCGCCCTCGGCCTTTCTTAGGGCCTTCGTCTTCTCCTCCAGCTCCTTCTCGGCCTTCCTAAGGCGCGCCTCGGCCTTTGATATTTTGCCGTCGATCTCGTCGAGCTCGGAGCGCTTGGATTCCAGCGACTTTTTAGCTTCCTCTATCTGGGACTTGAGCGCGACCCTCTTCGCGTTGTTCTGGGCGATTTTGGACTTTGCACGCCCTATCTCCTCCTCGAACTTTCTTATGTCGCTCTCCTTCATGTAGAGCTCCTTCTTGGCGTCCTCGAGCTCGTTAACGACATTATCGAACTCCTCCTTGGCAACCGCGAAGTCCCTGTCTATCTCGCCGAGCTTAATGACGAGCTCGTTCTTGGCGACTTCCTTCTCCTTTATCTCAGCCTTGAGCTTCTCGCGCCTCTTGCTCCAGCGGTTTATGGCGTTCTTGCTCTTCTCTATCTCCTCGGAGACCTTCTTGAGCTCCTCCTTCGCCTTGGCAAGCCTTCTCTGGCTGTCCTCTATCTCCTTGCGGGCGAGTTCGATGTTCTTCTTGGCCATCTCGATCTTGGATTGGACCTCGCTTATCTTCCTCGTGACCTCGAGGATTCCGTCCTCACTCTTCTCCTCGAGCTCCTTCTCTATGGCGTTCAGCTCCTTCTCTCTCGAGACTATCTCCTTGGCTATGTCCTTCAGGCGGGCTTCCATAGCTGCTATCTCGGCCTCGATCTCCTTGTCGCGGAGGTTGCTCCCCTCTATGAGGTTCTGGAGCTTCCTTATCTCTCCGAGGAGGAGGGTAACCCTTGCCTTCTCCACCCGGTCCTTGAGGTCGAGGTAGCGAAGGGCGTCGTTACGCTCCTTCTCGAGCTTGTCGAGCTGGGCCTTAACCTCGCGTATGAGAAGGTCAACGCGGGCTAGGTTCTCCTCCGCCTGCTTCAGCTCCTTCAGGGCCTTCTCCTTCTTGGCGTCGTACTCGGCTATGCCCGAAATCTCGTCTATGAGGAGCCTCCTCTCGGTGGGGCTCATCTTGATGAACTTGGTAATGTCACCCTGCAGGACGAGGTTGTAGCCTTCCGGCGAAATCATCGCCGCGCTGAGGACGTCGAGTATGTCGCTCCTGCTCGTCCTCTTGCCGTTGAGCCAGTAGGTGCTCCTGCCGTCGGGGTAAACGCGGCGCTTTATGACGACTTCGTCCTCGTCAACTGGAAAGCCCCTGTCCTCGTTGTTGAAGTACATCGCAACCTCGGCGTACTTTGCAGGAGGTTCCGTTTTCGTACCAGCGAAGATGAGGTCGCTTATCCTCGTCGCGCGCATCGCTTTAGCTGAAAGTCCGCCGAGGACGAAGAGAACAGCGTCACCGATGTTGCTCTTCCCCGAACCGTTGGCACCGACGATGGCTGTGAACCCCTTAGAAAGCGGAACGACGACCTTCCTGTTACCGTAGGATTTGAAGCCTTTCATTTCAATCTTCTCAATGTAAGGCATAGCTCACACCTAAAGGGGAAAATGACGAAGAAGGTTATATAACTTTACCTGCGCTCACTCGACTATCCTGCGCAGCATGTTGATGATCCTGCCGTCGAGGCCGTCGCTGACGGTGACGTAGAAGTCCCTGTCGTTCATCAGAACCATGTCCCTCAGCTTGCCGACGAAGCGGAGCGTCGGTTCAACGCCGTTTTCAATTATGAGGTACTCTATGGCGTCAAGAATAACATCCGTGTTCTCCTTCTGGAGCTGTTCCCACACGATCTGTTCTATGACGTGGAGCCTCGAGGGGGGCACCGCGTTTGGGTGTGGAACCTTCGTGACCCATATGTAGTCAACGTTGTGACCATTCAGCTCGGAGGGAGCCCTCCTGGTTATGACGAGCTTTTTACGGTGATTGCTCTCTTGGAGAAGCCTCTCCAGATGCCTGTAATCAACCACCCGCGACCCCTTAAGTTTGGGTCGACTCCTCAACAGCATACACATCACTTCACACCGATTACTAACGTATGTCACGCGAATCCTTATGGCCAATGCAAGTTCGTACCATCACTTTATAAATATTACTGTGGAACGTTGGAATATTAACAAGGTCTCAAAAAGAATTGGGTAATGATGAAAAAATTACAAAATGTTGAAAACGATGGAACGTTGTTCTCGGTTACTCTTCCTTCCTTTCGCAAAGTTCGAGCAGAACGCCGGTTACTGCCTTGGGGTGGATGAATGCGATTTTCGCACCGCCGGCCCCTATTCTGGGCTGCTCATCGATCAGCCTGTAACCCTCCTCCTTGAGCTTCGCCAGGTGCTCCTCTATGTTGTCCACACCGAGGGCTATGTGGTGTATGCCCTCGCCGCGCTTGGCTATGAACTTGGCAATTGGCGAGTCCTCAGCGGTCGGCTCGAGGAGCTCTATCCTGCTCTCCCCGACGTGGATTATCGCGGTCCTGACCTTCTGATCGGGGACTTCCTCTATCTCCTCAACCTTGAGGCCGAGGCCCTCCCAGACCTTCATGGCCTCCTCGAGGTTCTTAACGGCAATACCAACGTGGTCTATCTTCTTTATCATAGCTTCACCCCCAGGGCTTTTTCGAGAACGGTATCAGCGGCAGAGTACGGGTCGATCTCGCGCTTAACGACGCGCTCAATCAAAGACGAAACCTCCTCATCGTCGAGCCTCTCCTCAACGGCCCTCGCTATCCTGCCCGAGACGATTGTCTTGACCTCCTCCTCGGCGCGGAACTTCCTCTTCTCGGCCAGCCTGCCGCTTTCCTCGAGGGACTTCCTGTGGTCGTTTATCGCTTTCCAGAGGTCGCGTA
>JAMOTW010000071.1 GCA_027062125.1 Thermococcus sp. | reverse complement strand
TTTCAACGATATACCTCGTCAGTTTCTTTCCCCTTTCGGTGTACTCATATGTGTACTTGCTGTGGGGGATTCCGAGTTTTTCTAAGAGCTTTGAGACAACTTCAATTTTCCACTTGTTGTTAGTGCCTTGGTTTGCGACTATCGTCCTGCGAACCCTGTTGACCGTTCCATCGCCTTCAAAGAACCCCCTCAGCACAGAGGGGGCGTGGAGGGTCTCAACGTTGTCCATGAGTTCCTTGACCTTAAGGTAGACCTCTTTCTTGGCGACTTTGAGAGTTACAGCCTTGGTACCTTCTTTCCTGACGATTCTGGGGGTTACACCAAAGAGTTTTTCGAAGATGTAGACTATCCTCCTTATGAACTCCTCCTCGTGCTCTCCGACGGTTATCTCGACCCTATACTGATGCGATATTCTTCTCTTGCCCCTTGAAGAGTCAAAATACTCCACGTCTTTCCTGATGAGCGTGCCTTCTGCGAGGATTATCCCAGCGAGTTCTCCCCTGAGCACTTCCTCCTCGGGTACGTTCTGCTCTGTAATCTTTCCAATTTTCTCAAAGAGTGGTGTGGTTATCAGCCTGCCCGTAACTTTCTTTGTAAGGAACGACTTGGCGAGGCTGTCCCTTATCCTGGTTTGTCTCTCGTTCTTTCCCACCACTGGTAGCTTGTGGTTGGGGGTACACTTTAAACCGTTTATATTGACTAGTTCTCCCTCATAGTCGTACTCCCAGATTTTCTTGACCTTCTGCCAGCCATCTATTCCAAGAACGTAGTCCCCCTCCCGTACTTCGCTTATGTTAATTACTCCCTTCCCTTTGACTACGACCTTTGTATCTGCTGGATGACACCTAAAGTCCAAATAGACTATGTTGTCCCACAGTCCACGCTCCGGCTCCTTAACGTAGCCACCCGCGTAGCCCCCGCGCCGTCTCGCAAGTTCCCGCTCGTCGGGCTTGTTTGGAGCCAGTTCGTTCCTCTCGTAGGCCTTCCTCAGGAGGAACCACTCCACGAGGTTGCCGGTGCTTGAGCGGGAGACGTCCCAGAGGCTCTGGCCGATTAAACGGGAGAGCTGGGCTTCCATCGGGAAGAACTCCCTGCCGAGTTCAAAGGTGACCTTCGCGTCCTCCATGGAGTAGCGGGCGACCCTTTCGAGCCCCTCGCCGGTCTCCCAAGCGGTGGTTATCTCCTCGGCGTAAACCTTCTCCTTCGGCTTTCCGAAGACGGCCTCGTAAACCGCCTCAAGGGTGTAGGTTGGAAGGTTTATCGTCCTCCTTATGACTGGGTAGAGGTCGAAGTGTATTCTCCCCTTCACCTCGACCGCAAACCTGTCCCCCATGCGCTGGATTTTGGGCTCGCTCCCATCTCTCCCGAGAGTGAACTTTATCCCAAGCTTCTCGCACCGCTTCTTGAGGTAGGCGAAGTCGAAGTTGTCGCCGTTGTAGGTTATGAGAACATCCGGATCCTTCTCCTTAACAACCTTGAGGAAGCGCTTTATCATCTCCTTCTCGGTGGAGACGACGTCAACGTAGGGGAGGTCTATCTTTTTCCACGTTATGACCCTCGCCTCGCCCTCGTCGGCGTAGCTTATCATGAGGATCGGCCCTGTTCCGAACTCCTCGCCCTCGTGATAGAGCGTCTCGATGTCGAAGGAGAGCAGCTTGAGCTCCTCGTCACCCTCCATCGGGACGAGGTTCTTGTCTATGAGGTAGCGCTTGGCGAATGGTATGTCGTACTCGTAGATGTCAACGACGGCAGGATGCTTTCGTATCTCGTCCCTTATCGCCGGGACGTCCTGGGGGTGGGTGAAGTAGAGGGTCCAGACCTCTATCGGCCTGCCGAGGAACTTCTTCTTAACCTTCTCGGCGCGCTTCACCTTAACGACCCTGCCGTGGCGCTCGGCGGTTATCTTCTTAACGTCCTCTATGGCAGAATCGTCATTGAGGAGGGCGTAGATGTAGGGCTCGAACTCACGGTCGTATTCTATCTTGAACTCGCCGTTCTCCTTCTTGAATATCCTTATGACGGGCTTCCCATCCTCTGTGATGTAGTCCGTATCGAGGATCATAACCAACACCTGTGGGATTATCGAACTGGAGACTAATAAACCTCACCACCACCTTTTTAAACTCCCCCGCAAAGCCCCGTCCATGGAGCTGTTTTACCGCGTGAGCTTTCAGGAAGTGGTGGCGGACGCGTTAAGCCTCGTTGAAGAGCGCGAGCTGTCGTCGAAGCACGCCCTTGAGAGGGTCTTCAAGAAGGTATCCGGCAGAGACCGGGACAAGGCGCGCGGATTAGCCCATGCCTACGTCTTCGAGATAGAGAAGTGGCGCGCCAAGATAGACTTCATAATCAACTCCGTCCTCAAGGGTTCGAGGGTGGAAGACCTTGACCCCTACCTGGCCAACCTCCTGAGGATAGGCACCTTCGAAATCCACTTCCGGAAGGTTCCGCCCGCCATAGCTACCGACTCTATAATCAGGGTCGTTAAGGAGCGCTTTGATTTCTCAAGGGCGAAGTTCGTCAACGCGCTCATGCACTCGATAGAGAAGTTCGACGTGGAGAAAGCCCTGAAAAGGCTCAAGGAGAGGGACAGGATAGAATGGCTCTCCGTCCGCTTCTCCCATCCCCGCTGGTACGTCGAGTACGCGGTGGAGCTTTTGGGCTACGATGAGGCGGTTAGGTTACTCCTGAGCAACAACAGGCCGCAGAGGTACTACGTCAGAGCAAACACCCTTAAGACCGACGTGGACTCACTGGGGGACTACCTTGAGGAGAACGGCGTGAGGACGGCCCTAACCCCAGTTCCGGACGTCCTGAAGATACTCGAATACAAGACTCCGGTAACGAGGCTCGACTGGTACAGGGAAGGGAAGTTTGTTATCCAGGATTTGGCCTCTGCCTACGTTGCCCACGTACTGGCTCCCGAACCCGGCGAGAGGGTTCTGGACTTGGCGGCCGCCCCGGGAAGCAAGACGTTCCACGCGGCGGCGTTGATGGAAAATAAAGGCGAGATAATCGCGGTTGACTACTCTTACGACAGGCTCATGCGCATGAGGGAGAAGATGAAGCTCCTCGGAATTAAGAATGTCAAACTGGTTCACGCGGACGGCCAGAGCTTTAAGGACAAGGCCAAGTTCGACAAAATAATCCTCGACGCGCCGTGCTCAAGCTCGGGAACATACAGGCAGTTCCCGGAGGTCAAGTGGCGCTTTGATGAGAACAAGATCAAGCGCATCATAAACGTCCAGAGGAACATGCTCCGCAACGCCTACGAGAACCTCAGGGAAGGCGGGGAGATGACCTACTCGACGTGCTCGATTAGGATTGATGAAGACGAGGAGAACGTGCTCTTCGCAATTGAAAAAGTCGGGCTTGAACTTCTGGACTATCCCTTCGACTGGGGAGACAGGGGCTTCCTTGAAATCGGCGATAGGGTTTTCAGAGCGTGGACGCACAAACACGACTGCAACGGATTCTTCATAGCAAAGATGAGAAAGGGTTAAAACCATCTCCATCCAATTTTCACACATGGCGAGCGTGGTTTCGGAGTTTGATGAGATCTTTGCGTTGGCAAACCTGCTTAGAACCGGTCGGTTTCCACAGAAAAGGAAGAAGAAAAGACTAAAGGGCTCTTGGAGGGAACTGCGTGAGTACATTGAGGAATACCGGGACGTTTCTGGACAGTAGTGTTATCGTGAACCTCATTGTGGATACCGAGCTGACGGAATTCGCGGAGAAAGTTATCGAGGACTTTCCACTCCTGACCTCGGAAACTGTTATCGACGAAAGCATCTACGTCATAATACGCAAGCTGTTTGCCCTGCGCGGTGTGAGAAACCGCTTCGATGTTAAGAGGCGAATATTGACTCCAGAGGGCAAGGAAATAATTAACGAAGCGATAGAACTTGTTGTTGAGCTTATTGAAGAGAACGACGTCGCAATCGTCAGAGATGCGGACATTTACCTCACGATGGCCACGATGAAGGAATACCTCCTTCTGCCCCACGATGCCAAGATAATAGCCACGATGCTTCAGAACGGTGTCCGAAAGTTAGGCACGTTTGACGAAGACTTCAAGCGAATAGATGGAATCCTCCTCGTGCCTGAGGAATACTGGGGGCAAAAATAAAAATCACACCAGCGGCTTCCTCCTCACCGGCCCGCCCGGTTTCTCCTCCCCAAAAATCTCCGCCGTGAACCGGTAAACCTTAGTGTCCTCATCCAGCCAGCAGTCGGGCGGAAGGCCGGCCTTCCAGCAGGTCTGAGCTAAGAACTCCTCCTCGTCCCAGCCCCACTCGATGGGAACCTGCGGGAGCAGCAGGCCGGAGTAGATACCCTTCTCGACTATTAACCCATCGCGGCCAACCTTTATCTTCTTCGGCCTTTCCTCCGGCGGTCCTTCAATCGGCTCAGGGGGCGTCAGAACGCTCACCTCGACAACCAGGTCGTCCAGCTCGCCCTCCCTCACCGGCGGAAAGCGCGGGTCGTCAACGGCGGCGTAGATGGCCGCCTTTATCGTGGCCTCAACCAGCGGGTATATCGGGAGGGGGAAGCCGATACACCCGCGGAGGGCCATCTGGGGTGGTGCGTTGTGCCTGTTGAGGGTCACGAAGACGCCCATCTTCTCCCACAGCTCCGGGGGCGTGTCCTCTGGAGGCTTTATCGTCCTGCCGTTTCTAACGTACTCCTCTATCGCCCGCCTCGCGAGCCTGACGAGGAACTCACCCCACTCATCCTTAATTTTGTACATAGCCCTCACCCTTCGCTCCTACGGTGGGAAGGGTTATTTATCTTTCCCGCAAAATTTAAAAGATTGCCGAAGGAAGTTAAGTCGGGTGTCGAAAGTGGTCATAGTGGAGTTCGTCATCGTTCCCCTCGGCGAGAAGAGCCTGAGCAGGTACGTCGCGGAAGTGGTAAAGCTTTTAGAGAGGAAGGAAGTTAAATATCAACTGACGCCGATGGCGACGATCATAGAGGTTCCGACCGTGAGAGAAGCTTTCGATATAATCGAGGAGGCCCACGAACTGATGTTCAAACTTGGAGCGGAGAGGGTTTCAACAACCGTGAGGATAGACGATCGGCGCGACAAGGAGAGGAAGATGGAGGATAAGGTAGAGTCCGTGATGGAGAATGTGAGGGGTGGTCGAGATTAAGGCCCTCGTTTTAGCGATAGACCGCGACGATGACTTCGGCCAGAAGGCCGGCGTTGAAGGCCCTGTAATAGGGCGAGACGCCTGCATCGACGCCGCCCTAAAGCTCAGCCTGGCCGATCCCGAGGACAGCGACGCCAACGTCGTTTACGCCGCGGTCAAGCTCTACGATGAATTGAAGGAGAGCGGGGAGTTCGACGATGTGGAGGTCGCCCTCATCACCGGCCACCCGAAGGTGGGCGTTAAGAGCGACATGGAGCTGGCCAGACAGCTCGAGCTGGTCCTTGAGAGGTTCCCGGCGGATGGTGTCATCACAGTCACCGACGGGGCGGAGGACGAGCAGATATTCCCGATAATAACCTCAAAGGTGCCGATAATAAGCTCCCACCGCGTCGTCGTCAAACAGAGCGAGGGCATAGAGACGACCTACTACATCATCTACCGCTACATGAAGGAGATACTGAGTGACCCGGAGGTCGCCAAGGTAGTCCTCGGAATCCCCGGAATGATATTGTTGCTCTACGGGATAGCGAGGCTGATAGGCGTCTGGTATCCTGAGAGCGTCAAGATAGTCTCCGCCACGATAACCGGCACGATACTCATATTCATTGGCGGCTACTTCTTCACCAAGGGCTTCCGCTTCAACGTGAGGGAAACCGTCGCGAAGCAGTTCGTCTTCGTGATATCCGTCATAGCAGGAGTGCTGATCATCATAGGCGGTGCCATAAACGCCTACTTCAGACTGGAGGAGTATGCGAAAGAAATAATAGGCGGCTGGCCCGGAACACAGCTCCTCGCGATGCTCATCTACATAAACGCCCTCAACTCGTCGCTGATAACCGGAGTGGCGGTCATGATAATGGGCCGCGTTATTCAGTCCTACATAAAGAGGGACTACCACATCTGGTATCAGGCCTCGGCGCTCCTAATGATGCCGGCGATGTGGGTGACGATAGACCTGACCACGAGATACGCGATGGCCATACTCACTCTATCTGACATCGAGGTCTTCACGAAGCTTCTGCTGGCGCTGATGGACGTCGCGGTGGCGGTTCTGGTTGGAATCTACATGAGGGGAAAAGTAAGGGGATGGGAGAGAGTTGAAGCTGGAGCAAGCGCTTGATGAGTACGAAAGGAGAAGGGAGAAATCCCGAAAGGCGGCCGAAAAGGTCAGGAAGAAGTACAACAAGAGGCTGGAGAAGAAGGTAAGGGAGATTCTGAAGAGGATAGATGAGCTGGAGAGGAAAAGCATTCCACGGAACGTTGACGACAGCATAAGGAAAATAGTAACCGCGGAGCGCAGGAACTACGTCACCGCCCTCAGAAACGCCCTCAGCAGCGTAAGCGACATGGAGAGCCTCGGAAAGCGCCTCCCCGATTTAGCAAAGCTCCACGTGGGGCACGGGAAGTACCTCCTGATAATCTTCGAGAAGGACGTCTACGCAATAAACCGCCTGTTGAAGGAGCTGAACGAGGACTACGTGAGGTACTACAACGAGCTGGCGGAGAAGGGGGTTGAGGAGGTCAGAATAAGGGAGACTCTGGCGGAGGTCAGGGAAACCAAAAAGGCCATGGCAGAAGTCGAGAGAGAGCTCGAAGGGCTGCACGAGAGGGCCGAGAAGGCGGAGAAAGAGGTGGAGAAGTTCTACGCCGGGAAGGGTCTGGGAGAGCTGGAGGAGAGCATCAAAGCCCTCCACTCGCGGATAAGGAGCGAAGAGCTTGAGATACGCTCAAAAGCATCGAAGCTCCAAAAGCCGGTCAAGAGGATGCGCCTCGGTGAACCAATGGCGGAGGAGCTCATCAGGGACACCTCGATAGCGCTCAGGAAACCGGGGGAGTTCATCGAGTTCGTGAAGAAGATAGAGCCCCGGCTCGAGCCTAAGCAGAGGAAGGCCGCAAAGTGGCTCATAGACAACCTCGAGGGGAAAGTGGCCGAGATAATGGCCCAGAGAGAAGAGCTACTCGAACTTGAAAGGAGGAGGGACGAGGTACTCTCAAAGGGCCACGAGCTCGAGGAGGAGCTCGGGAGGCTGAGGAGGCTCATTGAGGAGAGGGAGGCCGAGCTGGAGAAGCTGAAGAACAGGCTGGAGCACCTCGAGAAAGAGCTGGAGAAGGAGATAGAGAAGCTCGAAAAGATACTGGGGACCAAAATCGAACGGTAGGCTTATAAATTAGGCCCGCCTAATTCTTTCGGGTGGTGGGGATGTTCAAAGTTGATAGACTGCGCTTCGGAACGGCAGGAATCCCGCTCTCAACCCCAAAACACTCAACCATAGACGGCATAGCCCACGTGAGGAACCTTGGACTGGACGCGATGGAGCTTGAATTCGTCCGTGGGGTCAACCTCAAGCCCGAGCTGGCGAAGAAGATAAAGTACGTCGCCAAGAAGCACGACGTCCTTCTAACCGCTCACGCACCCTACTACATCAACCTCAACGCCGCCGAGAAGGCGAAGGTCGAGGCCAGCAAGGGCCGGATAGTCCAGAGCGCCGAGCGCCTGTACGACGCCGGCGGCTGGAGCGTGGTCTTCCACGCAGGCTACTACCTCAAGCAACCTCCCGGGACCGTCTACCAGAAGATACTCGAGGCCCTGAGGGACATCGAAAAGAGGCTGATGGACAAGGGCGTCAAAGTCTGGATAAGGCCCGAGCTGACGGGGAAGCCGACCCAGTTCGGCGATTTGAAAGAGATTGTGAAACTCAGCGAGGAGCTCGAGATGGTCCTGCCGACGATAGACTTCGCGCACGCACACGCGAGGAACAAGGGCAAGTGCAACTCCATCGAGGAGTGGCGCGAGATGCTCGCGTTCATAGAGGACAGGCTCGGTAGGGAGGCACTGGACAACATGCACATCCACATGTCGGGAATCGAGTACACGGCTAAGGGCGAGAAGAGGCACCTCCCGCTCCAGGAGAGCGACATGAAGTGGGAGGACCTACTCAGGGTTTTAAAGGAGTTCCGCGTTAAGGGCGTCGTCATAAGTGAGAGCCCCAACATCGAGGAGGACGCTCTCCTGATGAAGAAGAAATACGAGGAGATAAGGGTTTGAGCAAAAATCTTCATTGTGCATTTACCTTTTTGGCAAGCTTTTCCCACTCCTCCTTCATCAGTATGCATCCCGGGTCGGGGGCGATGACGTCTCCGTAGTACGCGTAGGCCCTCGCGCGACAGCCGCCGCACACGTATCTGAAGGGGCAGTCCCTGCAGGCGTAATCTGGTGCATCCCTGTCCCTCAGCCTGTTGAAGACCTCGCTGTTCCTCCAAACGTTAACGAAGCCGTCCTTTATGACGTTGCCAACCTTAATGGGCAGGAACACGCAGGGCTGAATGTCCCCGTTGTGTTCGATTGAGCAGTAAATTCTCCCGGCACCGCAGCCGCCTATGAACTCTGTCAGTGCCTTCGCCGCCCCACCGAATCCCGCGGGTATCTCAATCTCGGCAAAATGGGTCGGCGAGACCCTGTCGCCCTTTCCGTGTTCCATGGCGGTTATGGATATCCTTGAGTAGGCGGGGCAGGTGGAGAATATCTGGATGTCCCCCTTCTTCCATTCTTTGTAGAGGTAGTTCATGAGCTCTTCCCTCTCCTCAGGGGTGAGGTCCTCGTTGATTATCTCCTTCCCCCTTCCAGTGGGTATGAAGTTGAAGACTATGAACCTGTCAACCTTCAGCTCCCTCGCGAGCTCCAGTATGTCTGGGATGTAGTCGATG
>JAMOTW010000070.1 GCA_027062125.1 Thermococcus sp. | reverse complement strand
GACCACTTCAACACGCGCGTGCTTAACGGCGTAAGCGGCCGCGTAGTTGCCGCTCACGACCTTCCTAATGGGCTTGTACTCCATAACCAACACCTCACTTCTCCTCTTTCTCCATGGTTATCGCTTTGGTCGGGCACTCGTTCGCGCAGATGCCGCAGCCCTTACAGTAGTCATAGTCCACTCCGACGTAGCCGTCCTCGCGGATGAATATGGCAGGCTCGGGGCAGAACTTCCAGCAGATATAGCACTTGACGCACTTGTCGTCGTCGATGACCGGTATGAAAGTCCTCCAGTCACCCGTGAAGTTGCTGAGCGTGGTGCCCAGGCTTATCGGGGCCTCCGGGTACTCGTCCACCTTGGCCAGGACGATTTTGGTGGCCCCCTCTTTCTTTTCGCCAAACAACGTGTTCAATCTCATCACCACCCGTTTCAGGTTAAGGAAGGTAAGTGAAAGAAGATCAGAGCTCGTAGACGACGGTCTTGTTGAAGGACTCTTCGGCGGCCTTGGCGTTCTTCTCGCCGAGGGCTCCGGAAAAGACGTCCTTGATGGCTTTCTGGACGTGCTCGAGAGTGACGACGCCGGTTGCCTTGGCGACGGCACCGAGGATGGCCGTGTTGGTGATCGGGAGACCGAGAACCTCAAGGGCTATGGTGGTGGCGTCGACGAGCGCGAGCTTGGCCGGCTTCTTCTTGAGCTTCTCAAGCACTTCCTCCTTGCTCTTCTCGGTGTTGACTATGACGATTCCGCCGTCTTTGAGGCCTGCGGTGACATCGACGGTGTCGAGAAGGCTCGGGTCGAGGACGACCACGATGTCCGGCTTGTAGATCTGGGTCTTTATCCTGATCGGCTTCTCGTCGATCCGGGTGAAGGCCGTAACCGGCGCTCCACGCCTCTCAACACCGAAGAACGGGAACGCCTGGACGTACTTGCCCTCAAGGAAGGCTGCTGAGGCTAGTATGTTGGCAGCGGTAACGGCACCCTGTCCACCCCTACCGTGAAAACGAATCTCGATCATCTTCTCTGCCTCCTTAAATTTGTCAAAGTTTATTCATCCAATGCATTTATTTAAGTTTCGGTATTGGCTTAAGCTCCCTTCGGCAGGTGTCTTTGGGTAGGGGTGAACGTTGTCAGTCTCCAATGGCGAAAAGCGGGCATCGTTTCCCGAAAAAACTTCGTCCGCTAAATTTTTAAGCCCCCAGTCTATACGCGGGTATATAGACTATATATCGGTGGTTAAAATGGATGGCCTGGCGGTAGCGGCGATAGCAGTGGCGTTTTACATTGCATGGAACATAGGCTCCAACGACTCAGCCAACGCGATGGGAACCGCCGTCGGCGCGGGTATACTCAGCTTCCGCCAGGCGACCCTGACGATAGCGGTTTTTGTCCTCATGGGGGCTTACCTGAAGGGCTACAGGGTCATGAAGACCGTGGGAAAGGGCATAGTACCCGAGGGATACCTCACGATTGAGATGGCCGTTATAGCGCTTTTGGCGGCGGGAGTCTGGGTCACCATAGCGACCGTGAAGGGCCTTCCGGTTTCCACCACCCAGGCGATAGTGGGTGGTGTTATAGGCGTCGGTCTCGCAACGAGCGCCCCGGTCAACTGGTGGACGCTCACTAAGATAGCCTCCGCTTGGGTAGTATCTCCAATCCTGTCGGGAATCCTGGCGATGGTCCTTTACAAGTTCTACGCCTGGGTGGTGTCCAGGATAAAAAGCGTCTCTACGATAGAGACCCTTTACAAGGCCCTCGCCATACTCGGTGGCTCCTACATGGCCTTCAACTTCGGAACGAACGAAGTTGCGAACGCCTCTGGTCCTCTCGTCGGCGCCGGTTTTATGGAGCCCAAGGTGGCGGGCATCTTCGGTGCCGTGGCCCTCTCGGTGGGGGCGCTCACCTTCAGCTACGCGGTCATGCACACGGTTGGGAAGAAGATAACCGCCCTTGGGCCGATCTCTGCCTTCGCGGCCCAGTTCGGTTCTGCCATAGCGGTGAGCCTGGCCAACTTCTTCGGCCTCCCTGTGAGCTCGAGCCAGTCGATAGTCGGCGGTGTTGTTGGTGTGGGCCTCCTCGCCGGTGAGGGCGTCGAGAAGTCTGTGATAAGGGACATAATCTTCGGCTGGGTTGCTACGCCTCTAACTGCCATCTTCATAGCGCTGGCCATCTTTAAGGCCTTCGCCCTCGTGGGGCTGGTTTAGTCTCCTAATCCCAACCCCCAGCTTCGTCAGCTCCTTTATCATCCCGGTCTGGACGTAGGCCTCTATCCTCGTCCTCTCGCCGTACTCCACGCTGAGAACCTCCCCTATGGCGTTTATCAGCGCCATAACCTGGGGGACTTTCTCGGGCTCGTCAACGGTTATCTCAAAGGGGGCGTACTTCGGAAGGGTCAGTATGACCTCCTCGAGGGCCCTGTAAAGCTCATCCAGCTGGCCGAGCTTGGCCGAGATCGAGACGACGCGGAAGACGTTTACACCGCGCTCCTCGATTATCTCTCCTATCCTCTCCGCCTTGTCCCTCGCGTCTTCCTCGCCCGTTAGGTCCACCTTGTTGAGCACCACTATCATCGGCTTGTCAAGGGTCTTCAGCTCCCTGAGCACGTGGAGGGAAGCGAGGAACTTCCTCCTTATCTCGGACCAGGGCTCGCTGGCGTCGAGGACGAGGAGGATTATGTCGGCCTTCACTATCTCTTCGAGCGTCGAGTGGAAGGCCTCGACTATGAACGGGGGGAGTCCGTCGATGAATCCAACGGTGTCCGTAACGAGCACCCTCTTCCCGGAGAGCTTGAATCGCCTCGTGGTCGTGTCCAGGGTGGTGAACATCTGGTTCCTCGCCTCTATCTCCTCCCCCGCGAGGGCGTTGAGGAGGGTCGATTTTCCGGCGTTCGTGTAGCCCGCTAAGGCCATGAGTATGAAGCCGACCTCCTCCCTTCTCTTCCTCTTGACCTCGCGGTCGGCCTTGACCTTCTCCAGCTCCTTTCTGATCCTTCCCATGCGGTATCTGACATGCTTGAGGTACTGCCGGGTCTGATATTCACCCATTCCCTTGAAACCTGCCCTGTCTCCGAGTTTTATCCTCCTTATCGCCTCCTTCACCAGGGGGACCTCGTACTGGAGAGAAGCGAGTTCGACCTGGAGTTTGGCCTCCTTGGAATGCGCCCGCCTCTCGAATATCTCCAGGACGAGCTGCCACTTGTCCATGATTTCAACCCTCAGCTCCTTCCAGAGGTTGTATGCCTGGCTCGGCGTGAGCTTGTTGGCGAATATCACCCTGTCCGGCTCGAGCTCCCTCACGAGCTCCTTCAGCTCCTCCAGCTTGCCCTTTCCGATGTTGTACTTGGGGTGCTCCTCGCGGTTCTGCTCGAGAATGGCCACTACCTCGTAGCCGGCACTCCTCAGGAGTTCTTCGAACTCCTCCCGGCTTATCCTGTCCCGCCTTGATTTCCTTATGACTCCTATCGCCCTCATCGTATCCACCTATTCGGCGGGGTTTATAGTCTTTTGGAACGGCTGGTTTCCAACCTAAAGTTGGAGATAGGCCTTTAAACCCGGAACGCGAGTTATTTACGGTGGTCCCCGTGGACTGCGACGAAGTTAGCGTCAAACTTAAGGAAATAGAGGAGCTGCTTGACAAACTCGGAAAGGAGCACCCGAAGGAGATTGCCGCCTTCTCCCGCTTCCTGCGTGAGACCCTTGACAACAAGGCACTGACAACCCGTGAGAAGGAGCTCATAGCCCTTGCCTTAGGTATAGCCGCTGGCTGCGAGTGGTGCATCTACCTCCACACCCAGAAGGCCCTCGCCGCCGGCGCAAAGCCCGAGGAGCTCATCGAAGCCGGCCTCGTGGCGGTTCTCATGGCCGGTGGCCCAGCGCTGATGCATCTCATCCCGCTCGTGAAGGCCATAGAGAAGTTCGAAAAAGAACAAAAGGCATGATGCCTTTTCTTTTTCATTCCCCGCTCAGTTTAAGTATTGCCTCCGCGAGGTCTCCCTCTGCCTCCTCTAGGGCCTTTCTCGCGGTATCGTAATCCACTCCAGCCTGCTCCATAACGAGCTTTATGTCCTCCTCCGATACCTTCACGATGGCCCTGACCTCCTCACTTCCCGGGACGATCTGATAGCTCTTCTCGCCCTGCGCGGTTATTATCGTGATGACCGGCTCCTTAAGGACTATCTCCTTGTTCTCCATCCTGATTATGACTTCCTTGACGCCATCGAGCTCCTCCATCTTGATGCCCATCTGGCGCATGAGCTTCTTCATCTGCCGCGGGTTCATCCCCATCATCGCTACCACCTGGGGAGAGTTCCACTCTGATTTTAAAAAGGTTGGCAAAGTTTTTTAGGTGTCCCGCGAAATCCCCTTCGGTGGGAGTATGTCCTACATCCCACAGACGGTTCCCACGGACTTCCAGATTATATTCGGCTTCTTGGGTATAGCCCTGATTCTCCTGGCGGCCTGGTTCCTCTTCGACTGGATGGAAAGGTACGCTGAGAGAAAGGAGAGGGAAATCGAGAAGGAACTCGAGGAGCTGGAGGAAACTGGGGAGCTGTATTAGTCTGGAACTACTCCACATTCTCCTCCGGGAACTTCGAGGTTTCCTCGTTGGCCCTCATTATCTTTGCCCGGTACTCCTCGTACTTCTTTCTGGCCTCTTCCGCCTTCTCCTTCTCGCCCAGGTAGTCGTAGGCTTCGGCGACGTGCTTCCACCACATCGGGTCCTCCTCGGCCTCCTTGAGGCAGTACTCGAGGAACTTCTCATAGGCTTCCCTGGCGAGCTTCTCCATGCCGAGCTTCCTCGCTATGTTGCCGACGTCCTCGTAAAAGACACCCTCCTCCTCGGCCTCCTTCTTGTAATACTCAAGGGCCCTCTCCCATGCCTCCCTGGCCTTCTCCTCGTTTCCAAGCTCCTCGTAGAGCTTCGCCACGTCTTCCCAGAACCACGGCTCCTCCTCGGCGTACCTCTCAAGGGCCTTGGCTGCGCGCTCCATGTTCCCGGCCTTCTTCCAGTACTCGTGAGCCTCCTTGAGGTAGTAGGTGTCCTTCTCCTTCTCGTAGAGCTCCTCGTATATCTCGGCGGCTCTCTCGTACTTCTCGGCCTTCTCGTAGGCCCATGCGGCGCTCTCCATCCAGCCGAGCTTCTCGTACATCTCCGCCGCCTTCAGGTAGTTCCCGGCCTTCTCATACTTTCTGGCGGCCTGTTTGTACTTGCCCGCTTTCTCGAGGCTCTCGGCGCTCTTGAAGCGGTCCACCAGGCCCAGGTCGGGCTCGCTGATGTACCAGATTCCAAAGGCGACGACTGCGATGAAGAAGACGATGATCCCGGCCACGACGTTGAGCCTCTGCCAGGTTGCGCTCAGGTAGAGGCCGTAGCCGCTTATGGCCGTGAAAATCGCCAGTATCGTCCCGTACTTCCAGCTCTCGGCGTAGAACGTCAGTCCCGTGAAGAAGAGCAACATCAACGTGACGCCGAGGAATCCGAGAGTGAGTATTACTTGGAGCAACAGCTTCCAGCCGCCGTACCAGACTATGCCTGCCGCAATGGCTATTATTGCAACCAGAAATCCTATGAGGTACGCTTTGAGCTTGTCCATCCTTCCACCCCCTCTATTTTCAGCAGGAACACTTTTTCGTCCAGTCTTGGGGTGTAGTAGCCGATTCCGTCTTTAGCCACCACCCTGTGACAGGGAACTACTATCGGGTAGGGATTCCTTTTCATGGCCCCTCCGATGGCCCTCGGAGAGGTGCCGAGAGCCCTCGCAAGGTTACCGTAGGTTATAACGTTACCTCTTTTAACGTTTTTCGTGAGCCACTCGTAAACGCGTCTCTCGAAGGGTGTAACGCCCTCGAAGGACAGCTCATCCAAAACGTCGGCGTTGTCGGTTCTTCCGAGGATGACGTCCCTGACGAGGGATGGGTAATCCGAGCTTCTGCGGCTTAGATCGACGTCAACGCCCCTCTTCCTCAAAAACCCCGACATGCGCTCAACGTTCCTCTCGAACTGCTCCCTGTCGAGCGCGAATGTTATCCCCTGGATCTTCTCCCGCCAGAAAACCGCTATCCGGACCTTCCTGCCGGCTATCTCAAAGACGTCAACACTCAGCATCCTTGCATTCCTCCAGCCTGAGCTTCGCCTTTCTCAGGGGGCCCATCAGCGTGTGAACCTCCCTGCCGTAGAGGACGGCCCTCCCCACGAAGCGCCTGAAGATTTTTGTAAAAACCTCCCTCCTCTCGGCGTCCTTCGGGTAGTCGAGTGCCTCGAGGAGTCCCGCCCAGGTCTTCACGAGCTGTTCCTTCTCCGCTCTCGTCGCCGGCTTCAGCGCCTTCACAACTGGCTCCGGTTTTCTCTTCGAAAGCTCGTAGAGAACCACTGCAACCGCCTGGGCGAGGTTCATGACCGGGTAGGAATCACTCGTCGGTATGGTCACCGTGAGGTCCATCCTCGCCAGCTCTCCGTTCTTCAGACCGATGCTCTCCCGCCCGAAGAAGAGTCCCACTCTGCCAGGGTAACCCTTTAGCGTCTCCCTCAGCTCCCAGGGCATCAGCGGCGCCCTGTCCGGTAGATAGTTCTTTCCTGTCTTTCCGGTGGTCCCAACCGCGATGTCGAAGAGTTCAAGCGCATCCTCGAATTCTTCCAGAACGAGAGCGTTCTCCAGAACGTCCTTGGCGTGGACGGCGTAGCTGTAGCTCTCCTCCGCGAGGTTTGGGTTTACGAGCACTAGCCTGGAGAAACCGAAGTTCTTCATGGTCCTCGCGACCATGCCGATGTTGGCCGGCCCCTCCGGCTCCACGAGAACGACACTTATCATCGCTAAGGCTTTAAGGATGGGGCTTTAAACGCTTTTGGTGGTGAGATGAGGATTTACGTGCTCGGTGCGGGAAGCATAGGTTCCCTCTTCGGCGCCCTCCTCGCGAGGGCCGGAAACGATGTAACGCTCATCGGAAGGGAAAATCAGGTGAGGGCGATAAACGAGAACGGTCTGCACGTCTCGGGCGTTGAGGAGTTCACGGTTCACCCGAGGGCGAGCCTCTACGCCCCAGAAGAGCCCCCGGATCTGCTGATTCTGGCCACGAAGTCCTACTCGACAAAGGCTGCATTAGAGTGCGCGAGGGAGTGCATAGGGCCGGGGACGTGGATTCTGAGCGTCCAGAACGGCCTCGGCAACGAGGAGCTGGCTCTGAAGGAGACACCGAAGGTTATGGGCGGTGTGACCACCAACGGTGCCATGCTCGTCGAGTGGGGCCACGTGCGCTGGACGGGGAAGGGGGTAACCGTGATAGGGAAGTACCCTACGGGGAACGAGCCCTTCGTGGGGACCGTTGCGGGGGTCTTTAGGAAAGCGGGTCTGGAAGTCTCGGTCAGTGAGAACATAATCGGGTGGAAGTGGGCGAAGGCGATAGTAAACTCCGTCATCAACGGCCTCGGAACGGTTCTTGGGGTTAAGAACGGCGTCCTCAAGGACGACCCCTACCTCGAGGGGATCTCCGTGGATATTGCAAGGGAAGGCTGTCTCGTCGCGCAGCAGCTCGGCGTGGAGTTCGAGATACACCCCTTGGAGCTTCTCTGGGACACCATAGAGAGGACGAGGGAGAACTACAACTCGACCCTGCAGGACATAATGCGCGGGAAGAGGACGGAGGTGGACTACATCCACGGGAAAATCGTCGAGTACGCCCAGTCCGTGGGTCTGGATGCGCCGAGGAATGAACTGCTCTGGGCACTGATCAAAGCGAAGGAAAACCTAAATAAACAGGGCGGTGAAGTCTAAACTGGAGGGGTCCGAGATGCCCATATTCGGTGGTAAGGAGAGTAGCGTTTTTGAGGCGATCGAAAGCCATCTCAAGGTCGTCAACGAGTCCCTCGTGGCCTTCAGGGAGCTGATGGTTTCGTACCTCGACGGTGACTTTGAGAGGGCCAGGGCCTTTGAAAGGGAGGTCGACGAGCTTGAGAGCAAGGCCGACACCCTGAGGAGGAGCATTGAGACGATGCTCTACGAGGGTGCATTCCTGCCCGCGAACAGGGGCGACTACGTAAGGCTGAGCGAGCTCATAGACCAGGTGGCGGACGCGGCGGAGAGCGCGGCCCACACGCTCATCCTGGCGAGACCGAAGGTCCCCGAGGAGCTCAAGGACGAGATACTGGGCCTCGTGGACTCGTCGGTCAAGACGTACGGGGTTCTCATCGAAGCCGTCAACGCCCTGAATTCGGACGTTGACAGGGCGATAGAGCTGGCCAAAGCCGTTGAGGACGCCGAGGAAAAGGCCGACGAGGTTGAGTACGACGTCAAGGGCAAGGTTTTTGAGAGCGAGACGGTTACGACATACGCCAAGCTGGTCTGGAACCAGATACTGACGAAGATCGGTGACATAGCCGACCGCGCGGAAGACGCTTCCGACCAGGTCATGCTCATGGCGATAAAGAGAAGGGGATGAGGTGATGGAGATGGTGAAGGTTCTCGTTGCTGCCCCACTACACGAAAAGGCCATAGAGGTTTTGAAGAACGCCGGTTTCGATGTTGTTTTCGAGGAGTACCCCGATGAGGAGAGGCTCGTCGAGATCGTCGGGGACGTTGACGCTATAATCGTCAGGAGCAAGCCCAAGGTGACCAGGAAGGTCATCGAGGCCGCTCCGAAGCTCAAGGTCATCGGGAGGGCCGGCGTCGGGCTGGACAACATAGACCTTGAGGCCGCCAAGGAGCGCGGAATAAAGGTCGTCAACAGCCCCGGCGCCTCGAGCAGGAGCGTCGCCGAGCTGGCCATAGCCCTCATGTTCAACGTGGCCAGGAAGATAGCCTTCGCGGACAGGAAGATGAGGGAAGGCACCTGGGCCAAGAAGCAGGCCATGGGAATCGAGCTCGAGGGCAAGACCCTTGGAGTCGTCGGCTTCGGAAGGATAGGCTA
>JAMOTW010000069.1 GCA_027062125.1 Thermococcus sp. | reverse complement strand
GTCCGCAGGACTGGCGGTGTCGATGACGTCGAGTGCCTGCGCGAAGAGCTCCTCCACCCTTATCAGCTCTCCTTCAACTGGAACTTCGAACTTCAGGTCGTTCTTCCCGCGCATCGCGAAGCTCTCCAGCTTCATTGCCGGCTCGCCCTCGTAGTGCCTTCTGTACGCCACATTGAGGAGAACCGAGATGGCGTCAAGAACCCTGCCGGTTGATGAGGCGTAGCTCGTGTTGACCTCCTTCGCCAGCTGGGTCAGCACGACGTTGAACTCCACCCTCCCGTAGCGGAGGCTGTCGATGGCCTTCGGACAGCACCTCTCTATTATCCCCTCAAGCTCCTCGACGCCGTAGACCTTGCTCATGATGCCCATCAGGGCCCTCAGCGGGTAGTAGCTCGCCAAATCTCCACCGGGGAGCGGGTAGTAGTCTATATGCGCCAGTCTTTCAACGTCCTCGTAGCTCAGGTATATCACCTCGCCACCCCAGGTGTGGCCGTCCGTCCCGTAGCCGACTCCGTCAACGGCTATGCCTATGATCTCGTCCAGCTTCCTCTCGGCTAAAACGCTCGCTATGTGCGCGTAGTGGTGCTGCACCTGGAGGAACTCCACGTTTAGCTCGTTGGCCATTTCCATGGCGAGCTTTGTCGTGTTGTAGTTCGGATGTAAGTCCGCAACGATGAGGTCGAACTCGTTCACCCGGAGGATTCTTTTGAAGTGTTCTATGGCCCCCTCCATGAACTCGAGGACTTCGACCTTTGAGGTGTTCCCTATGTACTGGCTCGGGTAGACTTTCCCGTTTTTGGCTACTCCAAAGGCGTTGAGAAGCTCCGCCCCGACTGCTAAACCGCGGTAGTTGAAGGGTATCTCTATCGGTAGCGGCACGAAGCCGCGGGAGCGCCTTATCACCGCCCTCCTCCCGTTGACGAACCTCACAACGCTGTCGTCGGCCCTGTTGAGTATCTTCCTGTTGTGGAGGAGGAAGTAGTCGGCGACATCCTTTAACTCCTCGAAGGCCCTATCGTTGTCCTTGATCATGGGCATGCCCGGGTAGTTGGCTGAGGTCATGACGTAAACCCTGCTCCTGCTCCGGTGGAAGAGTATGTAGTGGGTACCCGCGTAGGGCAGCATGACGCCTATGGTGTGCAGTCCCGGTGCGAGGTTCTCGGGAAGCGGGAACGGCTCCTTCTTGCGGAGGGTTATTATCGGCCTCCTGTAAGAAGTCAGCTCCTCGAGTTCTTCTCTGCTTAAAAAGGCGAACTCCTCGACAGTCTCGACGTCCTTAGCCATTATCGCGAAGGGTTTCTGTGGCCTGTGGGTTCTCCGCCTCAGCTCCGCGACTGCCTCCTCGTTGGTTGCGTCGCAGGCGAGGTGTATTCCCCCTATTCCCTTGATTGCGACGATGTAGCCCTTGTCTATCAGCTCCGCTGCCCTCTTCAGCGGGTCGCCCGTGATTTCCTCTCCATCGTTCGTGTAGAGCCGGTAGCTCGGCCCGCAGACCGGACAGCAGACGGGTTCAGCATGGTAGCGCCTGTTTAGTGGGTCCCTGTACTCGCTCTCGCAGTAGTCGCACATCGGAAACTCTCTCATCGTGGTGTTGATTCTATCGTAGGGTAAATCCTCGATGATTGTAAACCTGGGCCCGCAGTTGGTGCAGACGATGAAGGGGTACATGTACCGCTTGTCCGTCGGATCAAAGAGCTCCCTCAGGCAGTCGTCGCATATCGCTATGTCGGGCGGGATTATTGAATCCCCGCCTTCCCCACCCTGGGAGCTCTTTTCGATATAGAATCGGTCAAAACCTTGAGGTGGAAGCTCCTTCTTCCTTATCATCTCTATCCGCGCGAGCGGGGGAAGCTTCTCCCTGAGGTCTCGCAGAAAAGCCGCTATATCCTCCTCTCTGCCCTCGACTACTATCTCAACTCCCGCATCGCCGAGGTTCTTGACGTAGCCCCGCAGGTTGTTTTCGTGGGCGATTCTGTAGACGAAAGGCCGAAATCCAACGGCCTGAACGATGCCTTGAACGTGAAGTCGGTAGGCCTTCATTCCTCTCACCGGTTTCTTCTTCGTAATCTGAGTCTTTATAGGTTTCTAAAACCAAAAGTTAAAAACCGGAGAGGAGTTTTCAACCTTTGGTGTTAGAACAAAGCTCCGTATTTGTAGAAAATGCTGCAGGTTCCTTCGTAGGAGACCATGCACGGCCCTATTGGACTCCGCGGCGTGCAGGTCTTGCCGAAGTGCGGGCACTGCGGGGGCAGCGCCAGACCGCGAAGGATTGCGCCGCAGATGCAGCCCTTCTCGAGGTCCGGGAGTTCGGGAACCTCTGGATCATAGTACGTCCTTATCTCCAGCTCCCTCCACTCCTTCCTCAGCTCAAGCCCGCTTTCGGGTATGGTTCCGAAGGCGCGCCATTTGGCGTCTTTAATTTCAAAGAACTTCTCGATGAGCATCTGAGCCGTCACGTTGCCCTCGTACTTGACGACCCTCGTGTACTCGTTTATTATCTTGACCTCTCCGTTCTTGACCATCCTTATGAGGAGCAGGATGGCCATCAGCATGTCCACCGGTTCAAAGCCCGCTATGACCTGCGGTATGCCGTAGTCGGTCGTTATGTACTCCCAGCCCTTGACGCCTATTATAGTTGAGACGTGTCCGGGGTCTATGAGCCCGTGGAAGCGCGTTCCGGCCTTCACGAGGGCCTCAACGGCCGGGGGAGTCAGGCGATGGACTGAGTATATCTTGAAGTTTTCAAGGCCCTCTTCAACGACGGCGTTGAGCATCCCTGCCGCGGGGGCGGTTGTGGTCTCGAAGCCGGGGCTGAAGTGGACGACGGTTCTGTCGGGGTTCTCCTTGGCTATCTTGTAGGTGTCGAATATGGAATAGACGACCCTGACATCGTAGCCCTCGCCCCTCAAATCCGCGAAGCTCCCGAGGGGGGTGGGGATTTTGTACATATCGCCGAAGGTGGTCAGGATTATTCTATCCCCCTCAGCATAGGCTTCCTTCATAATCTCGCGCATCTTGACGATGTCCTCGACGGGGGTTATACAGACCGGACAGCCCGGCCCGCTGACTATCTTGACGTTCTCCGGCAGGAGGGAGCGTATCCCGGAGCGGGTTACGGTATCCTCGTGCGTTCCGCAGACGTGCATGAAGCGGAGCTCATCGAGGCCCTGCGCCTCCTTGTGTATCTCCCTCACGATCCTCTGGGCCAGTTCTCTGTCCTTGAAGGCGTTCAGGACGTCGGTCACGTTCATCCCTCCAGGGCCTTTCCAACCTCTGCCCACGCCTCGAGTATCTCCAGCGCCCTCTCCTCGTCGAGCCTCTCTATGGCGAAGCCCGTGTGAACTATCACGTAGTCACCCACCTTCACCTCGGGAAGCAGATCGAGACGAACCTCCCTTTTAACGCCGCCGAAATCGACTACCGCGGTTTTTCCTTCAATCTCGATGATCCTCCCCGGGATGGCTAAGCACATTTTCTCTCACCTGTGATTAGTTCTCGCGGGCCTTTTTAGGGATTTTTTAAACCAACGGTTTGAAACCGCAAACCTAAAAACCTCGAATCCTACCCCGGAACATGATAGGGGCCGTTCTTGCTGGGGGCAGCGGGAGGCGCTTCGGTGGGGACAAGCTGCTGGTCCGGATAAGCGGAAGACCGCTCCTCCTTCACACGGTGGAGAGGCTGAAACTGGCGGAGGGCATTGATGAGATCGTTCTCGTAGCTTCACCACGCAACGTGGAGAGACTGAAGGCCCTCGGACTCCCCGTTGTTGTGGACGAGCTCATGGTCGGCCCGATTGGCGGCGTCTACACGGCGCTCTCTCTGGGTGATGCTTTCGTCGTCGCTGGCGACATGCCACTCCTCGTTCCCGAGTTCGTTGATTACATAATCGCTCAATTCGGGAAAGCTGGAAAAGCCCTCTGCGTCCCCCGCTGGGGCAACGGCTACCTGGAACCCTTACACGCGGCCTACTCTTCATCCTTCAGGGAGTTACTCGGGGACCGCATAGAATCCGGTGATTACGCGCTGAACATGGTGATCAGGGAGAGCGACGCCTGCTATCTGGACGTGGAAAAACTGCCGGGGGGATGGAAGAAGAGCCTCTTCAACGTGAACACGAGGGAGGACCTCGAGAGGGTCAGCCGTATCGCTTTCTGATCCATACCTTCTTTTGAGCTCGGGATAGTAGACCACCGCGGCGGCGACGAAGAAAACCGCGCCCGTTAAGTCCTCGCCGAGGTACCACGACAGGAAGCCAACGCCAATAAACAGGTCTTTCAGCGTCTCCTCCTTGCTCTCCTCTGCCCGCAAGTCTAAAAGGGCGGAGACAATACCCAGAATTCCCGCCACAAGCCACACGTATTCAATCATGCTCATCACCGCGTAGGCTTTCGGCGAGGAACTCCGCGAGCTCTCTGGCCCTTTCCACTACCCGCTCGCTCGGCTCCTGGAAGAGGCCCAGGACGGCCGGCTGACAGCCGGCGAGGACAAACTCCGCGTTCAGCTGGCTTTTTAGGTAACCCACGAGGATCCTCAGGGGGAGGCTGTGGGTCGACACCGCGTCGCCGAGGGTCCCCTCTGGATCGGTCACGACGAGCTCCCCGTGCTCTCCCCCAAAATCGACGGCATCGACGAACACCACGAGGTCGGGGTTGAATGAGATGATCTTTCCTGTGTGGCTCTCCGGGATCTCGCCGCAGTTCAGGATGAGAACGTTGGGTTCGCTGATCAGCTCCTTCAGCCTCTCGGCAACGAGAACGCCGAAGGCATCGTCCCCCCTAACCTCGTTCCCTATGCCGCAGACGACGACCCTGTTGGCCCTCCCCAGGAGTTCGGTGAGCTCCATCGTTTCACCTTTAACTGGTTGGATGAAGAAAAGAAAAACCCTTCGCTAAATCTTCTCCGCGACTTCCCTTATCCTCTCCGCGAAATCCGTCTTTAGAAGTTCTTTGGGGTTTCCAATCTTTGCTTCCAGGTCCCTGTACAGAGGTATGCCGGTCAGGTATGGCACGTCGAACCCCTTCGCCAGCTCCCCTATGTCTCCCTCCTCATCCAGCTTTAGGTTCTCGACGATTCCGAGGATTTTGTATTCCCCTTAACCACCTCGAAGTCCCTGCTGCCGCACTTCGGACAGGCGAGGAAGGCGTGAACGACCTCGTGAATGAAGTGGATACGTCCTAGAGCTCCTCGAAGACGACCTGAATGGCTAAAAGCTTGGTCCCCTCTTTTTGAGCGTAATCGAGAACGGTTCTCACTATGGCATCTGCCGCGCCCACTCATGCATTTTCAACCCTTCCGGAGACGGTAAAGGCTCTTCTTTAAAAACGGTGGAGTTTACGGCTTTCCCTCCTCCCCCGTTAACACTTCTGTTTAGCAGCCAGCGTTCCTTAACTCTCTTTATTTTCGCTAAAATTTATAGGCATTAATGTCCATTATTTTTTGGCGATGGTCCATGTATGGTAACTGGGGTAGGTTTCTGCGCGTAAACCTCTCCACAGGAGAGGTAAAAGTTGAGGAGTACGACGAGGAGCTAGCCAAGAGGTGGCTTGGTAGCAGGGGTCTGGCCATATACTTCCTCCTTAGGGACATGGACCCGAAGGTCGACCCGCTTAGTCCTGAGAACAAGCTGATAATTACGCCCGGTCCGCTGAGCGGAACCAGCGCTCCGACCGGCGGAAGGTACAACGTAGTGACCAAGAGCCCGCAGACAGGCTTCATAACCATGGCAAACTCCGGTGGCTACTTCGGTGCCGAGCTGAAGTTCGCCGGCTGGGACGGCATTATTGTGGAGGGAAAGGCCGAGAGCCCGGTCTACATCTACATTAACGACGACAACGTCGAGATCCGCGACGCGAGCCACCTCTGGGGCAAGCTCGTGAGCGAGACCGAGGAGACCATCAGGAAGGAGATAGGGAGCAAGAGGCTCCGCATAACGAGCATAGGCCCGGCCGGAGAGAACCTCGTCAAGTTCGCGGCGATAGTCAACGACGGCCACCGCGCCGCGGGAAGGGCGGGCGTCGGTGCCGTCATGGGGAGCAAGAACCTGAAGGCGATAGCCGTCGAGGGAACTAAGAGAGTCCCGATAGCCGACAAGCAGAAGTTCATGCTCACCATCAGGGAGAAGATAAACAAGCTCAAGAACGACCCGGTCGCCGGTGGCGGGCTGCCCAACTACGGTACTGCCGTCCTCGTTAACATAATCAACCAGAACGGCCTTTACCCGACGAGGAACTTCCAGACCGGCGTCTTCGAGCTGGCCGAGGAGCACAGCGGCGAGGCGATGACCGCTAAGTACCTCATAAGGAACCAGCCCTGTTACGCCTGTCCGATAGGCTGTGGTAGGGTCAACAAGCTCCCGACGGTTGGGGTCACCGAGGGACCGGAGTACGAGAGCATCTGGGCGCTCGGAGCCGACCTCGGTATAAACGACCTCGCGAGCATAATCGAGGCGAACCACCTCTGCGACGAGTACGGTCTCGACACCATCTCGACCGGTGGAACTCTGGCGGCTGCCATGGAGCTCTACGAGAAGGGCTACCTAAAGGACGAGGACCTTGGAAACGAGGCGCCACCCTTTAGGTGGGGCAACACGGAGGTTCTGCACTACTACATCGAGAAGATAGCCTACAGGAAGGGCATCGGTGACAAGCTCGCCGAGGGAAGCTACCGCTTCGCCGAGATGTACGGCCACCCCGAGTACTCGATGAGCGTCAAGAAGCTCGAGCTTCCAGCGTACGACCCGCGTGGAGCTGAAGGACACGGCCTCGGCTACGCCACCAACAACCGCGGTGGATGCCACATCAAGAATTACATGATAAGCCCGGAGATCCTCGGCTACCCGTACAAGATGGACCCGCACGACATAAGCGACGACAAGATAAAGATGCTCATAGTATTCCAGGATCTGAGCGCGCTTATCGATGCTGCCGGCCTCTGTCTGTTCACGACCTTCGGCCTTGGAGCGGACGACTACCGCGACATGCTCAACGCGGCCCTCGGCTGGGACTTCTCAACTGAGGAGTACCTCAAGATAGGCGAGCGCATCTGGAACGCCGAGAGGCTCTTCAACCTCAAGGCCGGACTCGACCCGGAGAGGGACGACACCCTGCCGAAGAGGTTCCTCGAGGAGCCGATGCCCGAGGGGCCGAACAAGGGCCACGTCGTCCGTCTGAAGGAGATGCTCCCGCGCTACTACAAGCTCCGCGGCTGGACCGAGGACGGAAAGGCCATTACGGAGGAGAAGCTAGAGGAGCTCGACCTGAGGGAGTTCGTTTGATTCTCTTTACTCATTTTTGTCCAGCAATGTTTTTATGAGTTTCTGGAAAACGCTGTAGTTAAGGTGGGACTATGAACCAGTTATTCTCACTCTCGGGTTCAAGAAAGGCCAAGGAGCTGGATAAGGAGTACACCTTCTCCCTGTGGGACGGGAAGGTGATAGTGAAACCGAAGCTCGACATGAAGTACCTCTACATCGAAGTCACGAGCAGGTGCAACCTCAAGTGCGAGATGTGCTTCAAGCAGTACTGGGAGGATGAGGAGGGCGACATGGACTGGGAGCTGTTCCTTAAGATACTCGACGATGCGGAGGAGTTCCCGGAGCTTAGGATGGTGTACCTTGGTGGAATCGGCGAGCCCTCGGTTCACCCCCGCTTCATGGACATGGTCAGGGAGGTCAAAAAGAGGGGCTTCGCCCTCGGAATGAGCAGCAACGGAACACTGCTGACCGACGACATGCTCCGTGAGTTTGCAAAGCTCGGCGTCGAGCTGATCTACTTCTCGATGGACACGGTTCCAACGGCCCAGAACGCCATAACCCTCGGGCACCTCGCAGCCGCCGTAACTGCCGACAAGATAAGGAAGCTTGTGAAGTACCGGGAGGAGTACGGGACCCACAAGCCGAGCGTTGGCGTTGAAGTGGTCGTCACGAAGGAGAACTACAAACAGCTGCCCGACATGGCGCGCTTCCTGCTCGACCTCGGCGTCGATTCCATGCTTGTATCGAACCTCCTGCCCCTGACCGAGGAGCAGACGAAGGACATCGTCTACGACGGCAGCGTCGATATGAAGCCCATCCTCGATGAGCTTTACAAGATAGCCAATATGGGCATCTACATCAAGCTCCCATACTTCGAGCTGAAGACCGAGAGGCAGTGCGACTTCGACGAGAACAACGTGGCAGTTGTCCGCTGGGACGGTGAAGTTGCGCCCTGCTACCGCTTCCTCCACTCCTACTACGAGTACATCTTCGGAAGGAAGAAAAAGGTCAACGCATACTCCTTCGGCAACGTGAGGGAGAAGAGCCTCGCGGATATATGGACGAGCGAGAAGTATACCTGGTTCCGCTTCACTATGAAGAACTACATGTACCCCTCGTGCACGGACTGCCCGCTGGTCGATGCCTGCGACTTCGTCAAGACGAGCGACATAGACTGCTGGGGCAACGAGCCGAGTTGCGCCGACTGCCTGTGGGCCAGGAGAATAGTCCAGTGCCCTATCCCTCAGTACATGTTCGGGAAGTTCTTCTGAGCGTTGGGGTTCACGTTCTCTGGAAATGCCCTGTGGCAGACACTCCCCTAAGCTTCCAGGCGAGAACCGCAAAGGTACCAACGCCCAGGAGGGCCTCACCCCTCACGCCGTTGAGCTCGAGGATTATGTCGTACGGCACGAACCAGAAGGCTAAGAAGCCAATGGCTAGGGTGTACTTCCCCCTTTCGTCCAGATGGGCTGGCATGGAGTAGAAGTGTAGCGTCACGAAGAGTCCCAGGAGGGACGTTATTACTGGGGGCACCGGGGAGCGTGGGAGTGCGGTGAATATCAGAAACAGGGTAAAAGACGCCAAGAGGCCGTAGAAGAAAGGATGTCCCTTGAAAAACGCCCTTCCGAAGAGGGCCTCTCGTTTTATC
>JAMOTW010000068.1 GCA_027062125.1 Thermococcus sp. | reverse complement strand
ATTATAGCCCTCCTCATGGCCACCTTCCAGAAGACGGAGAAGGACATGAAGCGGAAGCACGCCACCCTCGAGTGAACCGAAAAGGATATGAACTCGCCCCCCTACCTTCTTTTTAGGTGTCGCGATGCGGTCTTTTACCCATCTTTTCGTTGGAATAGGCGGCACGGGTGCGCGGATAGTCAACAGCATAACCGCCGACGGGATAGTTAAGGTGACGGTGAACCCGGCGTACTACCTTCTCCCGAACTCCGAGAGGTATGCGGAGAGGCTCAGGGACTTTTTCTCCCGGCTCCCGAAGAACACCTTCCTCTGGATCGTTTTCGAGGACAAGGAAATCAACCACGAACTGAGGGAGATTATAATCGACAGCGCCCCCGGTGACACGATAAGGCTCGCCTACGTCCTCACGCCGAGGAGGGAGCTCATAAGGGGAGAGAAGCCGCCCTGGGCCGATGACTTTGAGACGGTCTTCTACGACTCCCTCTGGGACTTCCTCTCGGACGATAACGCCTCCCTCCAGGACGCCTTTCAGAACGCCTCCGCCAACATTGCCGAGATGTTCTCCCGCCTTTACTACTACCTCGAGACCCAGATGCTCGTCAACATCGACTACGCCGACCTCTTCAACATGATAAAGGGCGGCAACGTCGGGATCCTCCGCCTCCTCCGCGAGGTCGACTTCAACTGGCACTGGGGGGTCTGGGAGAGGGGGCTGATCGGCATACTCGTCGGAAAGGAGTTCCCGCTGAAGGGCGCGCACAGCATACTTCGCAACTTCCAGGAGATACTCTCCGAGAAGGACATCATCTGGGGCGTCATAACTGACGAAACCCTTGAAAAGGACGTCGAAATCCTTTCACTGCTCGTTAAAAAGTGGTAGGTGGTAGAATGAGGGCGGTCTTCTTCGACATCGACGGGACGCTGCTAACTGAGATGCCGCTCATCCAGCTCTTCCTTCCGCAGGTCTACGACAGCCTGTCGAGGAGGTTTGGAATCAGCAAGGACGAGGCCCGGGAGCGCTTCCTGGCTGAGATATTCGGCAGGAGGGACACCTACGACTGGCACGACTGGAACTTCTTCTTCAAGCTCTTCGATCTCGACCTCAGGTACGAGGAGCTGCTCGAGAAGTACCCGCACAAGCTCAGGGTTTACCCCGACACCATTCCCGCTCTCGAGTGGCTCAAAAGCGAGGGCTACAGGCTAGGCGTCATCACGAGCGGACCGGAGTACCAGAGGCTCAAGCTAAGGCTCACCGGTCTGCTCGACTACTTCGACGTTGTCGTCACGAGGGAGGACGTCAGCGCCATAAAGCCCGAGCCGAGGATATTCCTTTACGCCCTGGAGAGCCTCGGGGTTGAACCCGGCGAGGCCATGATGGTCGGCGACTCCCTCAGCCAGGACGTTTACGGCGCCAAGAACGTCGGCATGACGGCGGTGTGGATAAACCGCGACGGGGCCAACGGCTACAACATGGCCGATTACGAGATAAGGACCCTTCACGAGCTTAGGAAAATACTGGGGGGATGGTGATGAGGGAGGTATTCGATGAGAGCGGAGTTTTTGTCAGGTACGAGGAGAAGAGGGTTAATCTGGAGAACGGCCACGAGCTGACTCACAGGAGTGAGGAACCTACGGAGCTCTGGTGGCGCCTCAAGGAGGCCGTGAAGGGCAAGAAGGTTCGCATAGTCGTCTACGAGCTCGAGGAATGAGAGATGATAGCCCACCTGATAAACACGGACGTTGGGAACAGGGGCGTCCTGGGGGTCTACCTGGACTACAGGAGGGAGGACCCCAATTTTTTACTTAATTCTGCAAAAATGCTTCTGGACAACCACGAGCGCGTACTGGTAATAACCGGGTTCCCCATACCGCCCATGATGCGGGCAGAAACGGACGGTCCTCCCGGAGCGCTGGCACTTGCGAAGGCCGTTGAAGCCCTCGGCGGGAGGGCTGAAGTTCTAACGCACCCGGAAGTGAGGGAGGCCTTGAGGCCCTTGGGGGTCGGCCTCGTGGAAAGCCCGGACGTAAGTGCGTACTCCCTCGTGATTGCGGTCGAAACTCCCGGGAGGGCTTCC
>JAMOTW010000067.1 GCA_027062125.1 Thermococcus sp. | reverse complement strand
CCCTGTCAAAGGGTGGGACGTCTATGGGCGACGTTATGTCCTCCGCCAGAACCCTGCCGAGGGCCTCGCCGAGGGGGACTCTCTCAACTTTTGGCTCCAAGGGGAATGAGTCTATGACCTCAAGGGCCTTTTCGAGGGGAACGACCTTCAGGAACGCCATCGTATCACCGGAAGAAAAGAAAAGTGCTGACGTATAAATGGGTTGCGTAAACGGGAGCGTTTACCACTCGTCCTCCTCTTCCCAGTCTTCCTCTTCCCACTCCTCTTCCCAGTCCTCGTCCTCCCACTCTTCGAGCTCAAACTCCTCGTCGAGGAGCTCTTCTTCCTCTTTCACTTCAACCTTTTTCTTCTTGGGCGGCTCCATATCCTCCTCACCCGGCTTCGTTTTGAACCCGTTGAACTTTAGTCCGCAGGGCTTAAAAAGGTTTAAACGCCCCGGGCCCGATTTCGAAAAAGGTTTATATCAACTGTGAGAAGTGAGTACCATGAGAGTCGCGATTGTCACGGGCGACGCGAGAGTGTATTACACGGCCACAAAAGTCCTGAAGGAGTATGGAATCCCCTTCCTGAGCCTGAGGGTCGGGGAGAGAATCCCCTACGACGTTGAGGTAGTCCTCACGGGCGAGAAGGATAAGGTGGACTTTCCGGTCAAGGTCATCGTCCGAGATGAGAACTTTATAGACGAACTTCTCGCGAGACTGGAAGGGAGGGAGAGGTTTAAGAACGTCTTCATCGCAATAGACCCCGGAGAGAGGCCCGGCTTAAGCGTTGTTGCAGACGGGAGGGTCATAGAAGTCCACCGCCTCGGAAGCCCGCGAGATGTTGAAATCGTTGTTGACCTGCTCGAAAAGTACCCCGGTGCGAGGATAAAGATAGGCCACGGCGCGAAGAGGCACAGAACAATGACCCTCAAGGCCCTCGGCAGGGCCCTCGGCTATGATTACCCCATAATCGTCGTGAACGAGTTCAGGACGACCCCGAAAGTCGGGGGAATAGAAAGCTCCTCTGTCGTGGATATCGTGGCCTCAATCAACATCGGCCTAAGGGAAGGGCGTGAGACAACGATAGGAGAACTCCTTGAGGTCAAGGAGCCGACCAAAAAGGAGATAGAGCACATAAAGAGGAGGAGCCGGGAGCTGAGCGGCAACATAACAATCTCCTCAAGCCTCGCAAGGGAGGTTGCCCTCGGGAATCTAACCCTTGAGGAGGCGATTGAACTTCACAGGAGGCGTTCAAGATGATATTCGGAAAGGAAGAGAAAGTTGATGAGATTAAGCTTAGGGTCGCGGAGGCCCTCAAAAGGGACGTCGGCAGGGGCATAGTCCGCTTTGATAGAAAATACCAGAAACAGCTCGGAGTGGAACCGGGCGACATCGTTGAGCTGATCGGAGAGAGGAACACCGCCGCCATAGTGGCCAACGCCCACCCGGACGACCGCGGACTGGACATCATCAGGATGGATGGCTACATCAGGAGGAACGCAGGAGTTAGTATAGGTGACTACGTGACCGTCAGGAGGGCAGAGGTCAAGGAGGCAAAGAAGGTAGTCCTTGCTCCAGCCCAGAAGGGCGTCTTCATTCAGATTCCAGGCGACCTCGTGAAGCAGAACCTGCTCGGCAGGCCGGTGGTCAAGGGGGACTTGATAGTCGCCAGCAACAGGAACGAGACCTACTACGGGGGCTCCCCATTTGACGACCTTCTGAGGGGTCTCTTTGAGACGATGCCCATCGGCTTCGGCGAGCTCAAGTTCGTCGTCGTGAACACGGTCCCCAAGGGAATAGTCCAGATAACCTACAACACTGAGGTCGAAGTTCTCCCGCAGGCGGTCGAAGTCCGCGAGGAGAGCATCCCCGAGGTTACCTACGAGGACATCGGCGGTCTCGACGATGCGATCCAGAAGATACGCGAGATGGTTGAGCTTCCGCTCAAGCACCCGGAGCTCTTCGAGAGGCTTGGAATTGAACCGCCGAAGGGTGTCCTGCTTTACGGCCCGCCTGGAACCGGTAAGACGCTCCTTGCGAAGGCCGTTGCCAACGAGGCAAACGCCCACTTCATAGCGATAAACGGTCCCGAAATTATGAGCA
>JAMOTW010000066.1 GCA_027062125.1 Thermococcus sp. | reverse complement strand
GCCGAGCTTGGCCCTCATTCTAATCTTCCCGCGCCTCGTCTCAATCTCCACCCAGTCGCCGTCGTGGATTCCAAGCCTCTCCGCGTCGCTCCTGTTTACCAGCACTCTGGGCTCTCCCATCAGCCTGACGAGCGATGGGCTCCTCAGGGTCATTTCACCGGTGTTGTAGTGGCTTATCAGCCTGATTGTGGTGAGGATGAAGGGGTACTCGTAGTCCGGCCTCTCCCACGGCTGCACCTGCTCCACCGCGATGAACCTGGCCTTTCCGTGGGGGGTCGCGAACTCCCAGGTGTGGAGCCTTTTCTTCGGAAGGAATACCCCATCACCCTCTTTCAGCTCGTCAACGCTCCTCTCCTCCAGCGAAGGGAAGAGGCGGAAATACTCGGCGGTGATCTCTTCAACGCTGGAGTAGTTAAACCCCGGCAAACCGAGGGCCCTGCCGAGCATGCTCAGTATCTCCCAGTCGGGCTTCGAATCACTCATCGGCTCGCAGACCTTGTGACTCCACTGAATCCTCCTCTCGCTGTTCATGTACGAGCCTTCCTTCTCGCAGAAGGCCGAAGCCGGCAGAACGTAGTGGGCATAGCGGGCAGTTCTAGTCATGAAGATATCCTGAACGACGAGGAGGTCGAGCTTTCTGAGGGCATTTCTCACCCGGACGAAGTCTGCCTCGCCCACGGCGGGGTTTTCCCCGACTATGTAGAGCGCCTTGATGTCGCTGCTCTCTATCGCCTCCCAGAGCTCTGTGAGGTAGAGCCCGCGCTCCGTTGGGAGGTCTTCCACGCCCCATATCTTCGCCACGCGCTTCCTGAATCTCTCATCGGTCAGGGAAATGTAACCCGGCAGGAACTCACTCAGCGCTCCCATGTATGCCGCTCCCTGAACGTTGTTCTGACCGCGCATCGGGTAGAGGCCGCCCCTTTCGCCGATGTAGCCGAGGAGCAGGGCGAGGTCTATAACGGCCATGACGTTCTCAACGCCTGAAACGTGCTGGGTGAGCCCCATTCCCCACATTATCGCACCGCTTCCGGCGAGGGCAAAGGTTCTTGCAACTTCTCTGATCGTTTCAGCCGGAATTCCGGTTACCTTCTCCGCATACTCGGGCGTGTACTTCATCACAGCCATCCTTATCTCGGAGAAGCCAACGGTTCTGGTCTTTATGAACTCTTCATCGTAGAGCTCCTCCCGGATTATGACGTTCATCAGGGCGTTTGCGAGGGCTATGTCCGTCCCCGGGCGGATGACGAGACTGTAGTCCGCGAAGGCCATCGTCCTGGTTTCCCTGACGTCAACGACGATCACCTTCGCCCCGTTCCTCTTGGCCTTTAGGATGTAGTCCATGACAACGGGGTGGGTCTCAGCGGGATTGTAGCCCCAGATGAGTATGGCCCCGAATCCCTCTAAGTCTTCGTAGGGGTTGGTCTGTGCCCCGGCTCCAACGGTCATCTTGAGGGCGTGAACGCTCGCCTCGTGGCAGAGACGGGCACAGTTGTCTATGTTGTTGGTGCCGAAAAGCCGCGCAATCTTCTGGAGGAGATAGTTCTCCTCGTTGCTGACCTTGGAGGAGGCTATGAATGCCACTGCATCCGCCCCGTACAGCTCGCGGATTTCAAGGAGTTTACCCGCTATCTCCTCGATGGCCCTTCCCCAGCTTATCGGCCTCATTCTGGAGCCTTCACGCTTAAGGGGACGCTTGAGCCTGTCCCCGGAAAGAACAAACTCAGTCGCGTGGAGGCCCTTGGGGCAGAGCTTGCCCCTGTTGGGCTCGCCTCGGTGGGGTTTAACCCTCATCGTCTTGGGATCAACGAGAAGCCTGCAGCCGAAGCCGCAGTAGGGACACACGACCGTTTTGGGCTCGCTCACGCTACCACCTATGAACATCTAAACGGCAAAAATAAAAAGCTTTCTGGCAAAAATTGATGAAAATTTGTTAATATATTACGCTCGCTGTCGGCAGTATGCTCAATTTTCAACACCGGAACCAGCGCAGACCTGTATTATCCTTAGTAACCCCTTTAAACATAGAGACACTAAATCAGGAGCGGTGATGAACACGCCGACATTAAGGGCAGAAAGGGCAACAAAGAAAGCGCTCTTCCTGCTCTTCCTCTCCCTCTTCATCCTCAGCCACTACGTCTCAGCCCAGCTCGTTGTGGTTCCAGGGAAAGGCGATGCGTTTGTCATCTACCGCTGGGCGGATGAGAACGGCGAGCTGGGGGCCGATTTCTACTACTTCTCAAATGGAACCCTTGTCCCATTCTATCGCACCTGCCTTTTCTGCGATAATGCAAGTGCCGTGAACGACGGAGCCTATATTATCCCTGACAACGGCTCGTGGATATTCCTCAGGGAGTTCTACGTTCCAGAAAACAGCACGCGCGGGGTCGAAGCCTACCGCGTCCGGGATGGGAAGTGTTGGTTAATAGGCGGGACTTCCGTTGTCGTTCCCCAGGGGGAAGTCTCGCGCGTTGTCGTGTATTACAGAAAAAAAGCCTTTTCAATTGAGTTCCAGAATGGAAGCAGAGTGGAAGCCAAGAAGTTCTGGATAGGAGAAAGCGTGGAGCCGGCGAACTTTTCGGGTTTTCCGGAGAAGACACCGGTTTACTACGCAATAGAGCACGGCGTTCCAATGGGGAGCTTCTACGTTTATGGAGACGGCTACGCCTCCAACGGTAGTGCCGTTGTTCTCGTTCCGATAAACGTCGTTGATAAGGTCGTTTCATCATTGAGGGTTGAGGGAGACATTAAAGGCTTTGCCTCAGCAATCGTGGGAGAGGGAGTTATATTATACTACCCCTATGATTACCATGTCAACGGCTCGCCCGTGGAGAGGACAGACCTTCGCCTGTTCTACTATCCAAACAACGGGGAAAGGCTCAAGGTTTTCCAGCTCCAGGAATTCCAAAAAGGGTCCGGCTTTGCTTCGGATGTTGTTTGCGGCGAGGCATTCAATGAAAATGGAGTGAAAAACGAAAGCTCCGGAATATGCGGCCCCGCAAGTTTCCTGCTCCTAGCGCTGATTCCCCGTTACAGGACCTTCCCAGGAAGTACTCGTGAACCCTTGTGTCGTCGGTCAGCTCCGGATGGAACTCCAGCCCGATAACGTTGTCCTGCTCGACTCCCACGACCCTGTCTCCAAGCCACGCTATCGGCTTCACCTTATCGTTCAGGAGCTCGACTATCCTCGGAGCACGGATAAAGACCCCCGGAAACGGCTCGTCGCTGAAGGCGAGCCTTATTGGAGCCTCGAAGCTGTCCACCTGCCGGCCGTAGGCATTTCTGTTTACCCTGACGTCGAGGAGCCCGAGGAACCTCTGCTCCGGGGTGGCGCCTATTACCTCCTTCGAGAGCATTATCAGGCCTGCGCAGGTGCCCATTATGGGAAGTCCTTCCTCGCCGAGCTTCCTAACGGGCTCAAGGAGGCCGTTCTTGACCATGAGCCTCGATATCGTTGTGCTTTCCCCTCCTGGGATTATGATCGCGGAAATTCCCTCCAGCTGCTCCGGCTTCCTGAGCCAGACCACCTCCCCGGCCACGCCGAGGTTTTCCAGGGCTTTCCTTGCCGCCTCGATGTGCTCGCTGACGTCGCCCTGAAGGCCTATGACGCCCACCTTTACCATGTCAACACCCCCAGAGTGTGGAAAAGGAGAAGAGTCAGACGCCCCTCTCCTCGAGGCGAACTTCGAGCTCCTCGATGTCCTGACCGCGCATCGGCTCGCCGATTTCCTTGCTTATCTCCGCCAAAACGTCAGGCTCGTCCCAGTGGTTGACGGCCTCAACTATAGCCCTTGCCATCTTCTCCGGCTGGGAGCTCTTGAAGATTCCAGAGCCGACGAAGACACCGTCCATGCCCATCTCCATCATCAGGGCAGCGTCGGCAGGGGTGGCGACTCCACCGGCCGCGAAGTTGACGACCGGAAGGCGGCCGAGCTTCTTTATCTCAAGGAGGATCTTGTAGAGGCCCTCGACGATGTCGCGGTAGGTGTAGTGGCTATAAATCGGCTCGTTCTCGAGGACGTGCCTTGGCAGACCGCTGATTTCCCTGACCTCGAAGGCCAGCCTGAGGTAAGGCTCCGCGAACTTCTCGGCAACCCCGTAGACCTGCTCGTCCGTCATGCGCTGGAGGAGTGCTATGTTGTCCCTGAGAAGGCGGACGTGCCTTACCGCCTCGATGATGTTTCCAGTCCCAGCCTCGCCCTTCGTCCTCATCATTGCCGCGCCTTCCCATATCCTCCTGACGGCCTCGCCGAGGTTTCTGTTGCCGCACACGAAGGGGACGTTGAACTCGCGCTTGTCTATGTGGAAATAGGGGTCAGAAGGCGTGAGAACCTCACTCTCGTCGATCATATCGACGCCAAGGGCCTCAAGGATTCTGGCCTCGGCGACGTGGCCAATCCTGACCTTCGCCATAACCGGAATGGTCACCGCGTCCATTATCTCCTGAATCTTCTCAATCGGGGCCATCCTCGCGACTCCGCCGGCCTTCCTGATGTCCGCCGGAACCCTGTGGAGAGCCATGACCGAAACGGCGCCGGCTTCCTCCGCAATCCTCGCCTGCTCGGCGTTGGTGACGTCCATGATGACTCCGCTCTTGACCATCTTGGCAAAACCGCGCTTCAGCCTGTCCGTGCCCTTGGCCTCTATAACGTGGAGCTTTCCCATGGCCACCACCATTTCAAGTTATGACTTGCAATATTATTCAAGAAGAAACTTGAATATAAACCTTGCCGCGGAGAAGGTTCGGAGGGGCCGAAAAGGTATCGAGAGAATCGAAAAAAGATGAAAAACCTTTGTTCAAAGCTTTCCAATTATCTCAAGGCTGACGTCGAAGTTTCTGACCGAGTGTGTGAGGTAGCCGAGGCTTATGACGTCGATGTCGAGCGCCGCGTACTCCCCGATGTTTTCAGGGGTTATTCCACCGGAGACCTCTATCTTCACCCTCTCGCGAAGGCCCTCACGCCTCAAAGCCTCCACCGTCTCAGCTATCTCGGCCGGACTCATGTTGTCCAGCATCACGACATCGGCTCCAGCCTTTGCCGCTTTAATGGCATCCTCAAGGGTCTCTACTTCGACCTCGACGACCTTGTAAACGCTGAATGCCTTGGCGCGCCTTATGGCCTCCTCCAGCGGGACGAGAGCGAGGTGGTTGTCCTTTATGAGTATCGCGTCGCTCAGCGAGAAGCGGTGAGGCTCGCCGCCGCCTATGAGTATCGCCCTCTTGTCCAGCGGCTTGAGGAGGGTCTTCCTCGTCCCTGCAACGCGAACCTTCGGGTTTACGGCCCTAACCTTCTCGACGAGCCTTCTGACCTCGGTGGCTATGCCGCTCATCCTGCCCATAATGTTCAGTGCAGTCCTCTCGACGAGGAGTATCGAGCGGGCGTCGCCCTCAAGCTCGAGGATTACGTCTCCCCTCTTCACTTCCTCACCGTCGCGCTTTTTGACCGAAACCTTAACGCTAAAGTGCTCGAACAGAGCTTTGGCCTCCTCAACGCCCGCTATTATTCCTTCCTGCTTCGAAATTATCACTGCCTTGGCCCTGATTCCCTCCGGAATCACAGCCTCACTCGTGACGTCGCCGAAGGGAGCATCCTCCTCAAGGAACTTGAGCAGATATGAAAGAGAGATCATAAGTTTCCCTCCATACTTAACAAAAACTACGAAATCTTTCCCCCTGAACTTAACTCATCTCCAGCATCCTCTCGATGGCCTTCCTGGCCTTCTGGGCTATCTCATCAGGCACTTCAACCCGGTACTTCATGTCCCTGAGCGACTCGTAGATGTGGTTTAGGGTTATCGCCTTCATGCCGACGCAGACGGCGTCCTCCCTGGCGGGGTGGAATTTAATGTCCGGATAGAGCTTCTGGAGCCTGTAAACCATCTCGTGCTCGGTGAATACGACCCACTCGTCGTGTTCGGGGGCGTGCTTTATCATCCCGCCCGTGGAGACTATTATGTCGGCCCTTTCCTGCACTTCCGGCTCGCACTCGGGGTGGACCATCAGCTTGGCGTTGGGGTAGAGCTTCCTCGCGCGCTCCACGTCCTCGACGGTGAACTTCCTGTGAACGTAGCAGTGTCCGTACTCGGGGACGGGGATGACCTTCTTTCCTGTGACCTTGGCGACGTGGTGGGCCAGGTTCTTGTCCGGGCCGAAGATTACCACGTCGGAATCTAGCTTTTCGACTATTCTGACCGCGTTGGCTGAGGTCACCGTCACGTCGGCGTAGGCCTTCGTCTCGGCGGTGGTGTTTACGTAGAGAACCACTGGAGCGTCCGGATACTGCTCTTTGGCCCCAAGGATGTGCTCGACCTTCAGCATGTTGGCCATGGCGCAGGTGGCCCTTTTGCTCGGGAGCAGGACGGTCTTTTCGGGATTGAGGATCTTCGCGGTCTCGGCCATGAAGTCTACTCCCGCGAAGACTATGACGTCGGCATCAACGTCCACAGCTTTCCTCGCGAGCTCAAGGCTGTCGCCAAGGAAGTCGGCTATATCCTGGATTTCAGGTGGCTGGTAGTTATGGGCCATTATTATAGCGTTGCGCTCCTCCTTCAGGCGTTCAATCTCAGCTATGAGCGTCTCCTTCTCCATAATCTCACCTCGCTTGGATGGTGGTAGAGGGAGAAGATTAAAAGGTTGTTGGCCACCTATGGTTTGATTATGCCGGTGTATCCGTGACATTGATTCTGAGTTTGCGGCTTTGCAGAACTGTAGTGGGTGCCTCCGCATCAGAACTCCGTGTACCGTATGTTTGAGGGGTGAAAAAATGAAGAACTCAGTAAAAATAGGCTCTCTCCTGCTCCTCATCTCCTTTTTTATGGCAGGCCTGCTTCTGCATCTCTGGAGCGGTTCAGATGAAAACTCCAGCGACTTCAACGGCGGCCTTAACATCACCAGGGTTTGGGACGGCCAGGGCAGTCTTTTAGGAGCCGGTGGCAACAGGCTCGTGCTCCTGTCCAGCCCGGGCCGCCTCGAAATCCTCAGACTTGGAAGCTGGGAGCAGGTGTATTCAGCCGAAGACGTCGAAGATGCAGGGCTGTTCTCAGGCGTGCTTGCCTTTAGGAAGGGTGGAAGCCTCTACTACACGAAACTTGACACCATAGAACCCCACCGCCTTGAATCTCCCATTGAAAACACTTCCCTCGGATTCAGACTCGGGAACTTAACGTTCTTCATAACGAGAAATCCCCCATAATACACTCCGGAGTCCGCGTTCCGGACAACATAACGATCCACGTCTGCGGCGGAACCTGCAGGGCGTTTACCTTTGAGGACGGGGAGGGGAAACCGTTCGTACTGCGCACTGAGGAGGGTTTTGTGATAGGTGTAGCGTCCATGGAACCTTTCTACCACGGCAGGGTTGTCTTTATTAACACCTCGGGAGAGCCTGTGGCCGAGCACACGTTTGACGTGGAAATTCGGGATGTGATGGTAGCGAATAACACCGTTTTGGTGAGCACGGAGGGCGTCGAGAGGTCTGGCACGGCGATATGGAGTGGAGAACTCTACGCACTGGATGGAAGGGGACGCCTTCTCTGGAACGCTTCCATCGAAGACCGTGCCCTCTGGGGCCATCTCTGTGGTTACGCGCCCGCCGGGGTGTCCCTGCTGGTGGACGGAAACGTTTACGCCGTTGACTACAAGGGTGTGGTTTACGTGTTCAACAGAAGGGGCAAATACCTAAGGGCGGTTAAAACGTCCGCTTCAAGAACCCTTGGATGCGGTGATCTAATCCGGAACGTGGTGGTCGGAGGGGAAGGTTCACTGCTGGCATGGGCGTACTTTGATGTGTCGATGGAGACGGAGGAGAAAAGCGGGCTATGCGTATACACACCCGGTGGAGCCGTCGCCTGTAGACCACTTATTCTGAGGCCAGACACAATAGTTGTCCGCGAGAACTATGTTGTTCTATCCCTGAGTTCAGAGAGGGGAAATGAAAGGATCGAGGTGTTCAGGATTGAGGGGCTTAGCTGAGCGCTAACATCCGTTCTATCACCTTTCTCGCCTTCTTTGCCGTCTCTCTAAGAACCATATCCTCGGCGTTGAGTGTTGTCCTGAAACGTATCCCGCCCAGGCTAAAGCCTGCACCTTCCGTCGATTGAACATGTCTCTCAAAGGTTGTCCATGCGCTTTCAGTAATTCCCGGCTAGGGCTTAAGAAGCTCCTGGAGGTCTTCTATGGTGGTGTCTCTCAGAAGAACCGACTTAATCCCAATGTCCGTGGAATGTTTGAACATTTTGAGGTCATCGGTAATGAGCAACGCATCTTTTAGAAGCGCCAACGCAATGAAATACGTGTCAAAGCCGGAGGCACCGGTTCGTGATGCCACATCCAGTGCCGTTTCGAAAATGAGCTCCTCCTGGACTATCCCGTATGAGACAGAGAGGGACTCAATAACCGTGTGAACAACTTTTGAATGTCCATTTCTCCTCAGAACACTCGCAACTTCAACGAGACCGGCCAAAGGAATAGAAACATCATGGGAGTCGCACAGTTTCACAACCAGCCTCGCCTTCTCGTGCGTCTTGAGCTCGCGCTCAAGAACATTCTGTGGAAGGGATCTTCTGGGCTTCATCAGCGCCTTAGCGATGACACTCGTGTCAAGAACTACTTTCATCCCGACCCCTCACGGCGTCGATGCTGACATCTACCTCCTCCCTCGCCTCAAGTTCAAGCTCATCTATGAGCTGGGAAAATTTCCTCTCCTCAATATAGACAATTATCCTCTTGGAGGGCAGGTGGAGAGGCTTCAGAGGTTTTATGACCCCATTTTCATAAACGGCCTCTATGGCCTTTGGCATACTATCACCTACACATACTCTAAGCCAAGGGGTTATAAACATGACCCGAAACTAAAGCCAGCATTTTCCATCGAAAAAGCTCGACCTCTCAAAGGCCTTTCTCATAACCGGAAAGTCCTCGCGGTAGTGGCTCCCTCTGCTTTCCTCCCTGGCTAAAGCGCACTCGAGAACGCCCCTCGCGAGCAGTTTCAGCCTCGAGTCGGCCTCGATGTCCTCGAGCTCCTTAAGGCCCTCCCTAAGCCCTCTTG
>JAMOTW010000065.1 GCA_027062125.1 Thermococcus sp. | reverse complement strand
CTTTTCGTAATCGCCCATGACAGGACGGACAAAAGCGTCATCATAGGCAACAGCCTTGTCATCGGGAAGCTCCGGGAAAAGCTTGGAGTAAAGCAGGTTACCGTCTACTCGAACCTCGACCTTGAGATAAAACGGAGGAAGCTCGAGGAAGCCGAAAAGCTAATCCTAGGCACGGAACTTGAGTTTCTCCTTCCAATAATAGAAGCTGAGAAAAAGTTTCCCCCTCGGAGGTGGCCCAGCGTTAAGGGGGACGTCAAAACGCTCGTCTTCCTGAGCTTCAACGCGAAGGCCCTTCTCGGCTTTGCAGAGAGACTAAGCCTCCCCTACAAGGCCGTTGGAATACGCTACGCGTTCCCTAAGCTGGAGTATGAGCCCGTGGAAGCGGAGCCAAAGGAGATTTTCTTTCCCAACGAGGAGAAGCTCACCATGCTTGCAAAGGAGAAGGGGACGAGACTCGTCCTAGCAGATTTCCCCTTCGGTCTGAAGTTTAAAGATGAAGTTGCCCTCCTCAACCCATTCCGCTTCCTTCATATAGGGTTCTTTGAGCTGAAGTACCTCTTTGGCTTTGAAAGGCCTGTAATCTACGACAAAAAGGCCTTAATAGAGCTCATTGTTAACCTAACCTATGAGGGCCTCATGGAGTCCACCGATGGGGCAAACATAATCTGGAGGATGTGGAGAAAATGATCATCGGGGTCGTTGGGAAGATTGCCGCGGGAAAGACGACGGTTGCAAAGTTCTTCGAGGAGAAGGGGTTCTGCAGGGTCTCGTGCAGCGACCCGCTCATAGACCTTCTCACCCACAACGTCTCGGACTACTCCTGGATCCCGGAACTGCCCGAGAAGGCCGAGCCGACCCGTGAGAGGCTGATAGAGTTCGGGAAGTACCTCAAGGACAAGTACGGCGGCGACGTACTCATCCGCCTCGCCGTGGACAAGAAGCGGAACTGCGAGAACATTGTCATAGACGGCGTCCGCTCCAAGGAGGAGATCGAGGCAATCAAAAGGCTCGGCGGGAAGGTCATCTACGTCGAGGCGAGACCGAAGATAAGGTTCAAACGCCTGATGAGGAGAAAGGCCAGCAAGGACAGAGGGATAAAGAGCTTCGAGGACTTCAAGAAAATGGACGACGTAGAGGAGAGCCTCTACCACACGAGCAGGCTGAAAGACCTCGCGGACTACGTGATAGTAAACGAGGGGACGCTGGACGAGCTGAGAAGAGAGGTTGAAAAGATAATCGAAGAGGTGGTAGGGTGAAGCTCCTAATCATCTCCCCCTGCCTTTTGAGCCCGTTCTACGTCTACCGCGGGCCAAAGGAGAAGGAGTACGAGACGGCGAAGCTCCTGAGGAAGCTGATCGGAGAGCTGGGCAACGAATGGCAGGTCTTAGCATACCCGTGCCCCGAGTTCGAGCTGATCGGCTGGCCGAGGGCACCGGCGAGCAGAGAGGTTTTTGAGAGGCTCGGCATGCGCGAGAGGGCAAAGGTAATAGCGGACTTCATAGGGAGAGTTCTGACCGAGGAAAAGCCAGAGAAAGTTGTTTTCGTGGGAGTTAAGGGCTCTCCGACCTGCGGTGTCTTCCACACGAGCTCAAGCGACCCAGAGGGTTACCCGTACCGGGCGATGCAGGAGTTCTTCTACTTGAGCAAGGAGGATAGGATAAAGCGCTCGAAGGAGCTCGTGGAGGAGCAAGGCTTCAAGCTCGTGAAGATGCCGGGCATACTGTTCGAAATCCTGAGGGCGAGGTTTCATGAGGCTGTTTACGTCGAGTTTGACAAGGATAACATTGAGGAGAGCCTTGAACGGCTGAGAGAGGTCTTATACGGAAGCTTATAGTTTGCATCCCTATTCACAGCGAGAATCATCCAATACTTCACAGGGGAAACCAGCAAGGCCCCCACGACTATTAACAGCGCTCCCAAAACTGTTCCAGGTGTAAGTTCCTCTTTCAAAATTATCCACGAGAGAAATATCGCCAGGGCGACGCTCGTCTTGTCTATCGCTATTACAGCAGGAACGCGACCGTCCTTAACTGCCATGAAGTAGAAGAGCCACGAGAGCGCGCCCGCTATCCCGGAGAGGGCTATGAAGAGCA
>JAMOTW010000064.1 GCA_027062125.1 Thermococcus sp. | reverse complement strand
AATCAGCGCCCACAACCGACGCTCTGAGATGGGCGGCGTTGGAATAGTTGGAATCGGTGGCTCAAACATCACACCGTTCAATACCGTTTGGGAGCTCACCGAGGCGGAGATACGGGACATACTAATCCGGAACTACCGAGTCGGGGACATAATCCTCTCGCACGTCCCGCCCAAGGACACAAAGGTCGACAGGGTCCGTTTCGGCCTCCACGTGGGAAGCCCCGCCCTCAGGGAGTCCATCGAAGAAAAACAGCCCCCACTGGTGGTCTGCGGCCACATCCACGAAGCGAGGGGCGTCGATGAGGTCGGAGAGACCGTTGTGGTTAACCCCGGCCCGCTGTTCAGGGGATACTACGCGGTAATCGATTTTGATGTGGATAAGAAAAGGGTGGAGAACGTGGAGCTGGCGAGGCTCTAGCTCAGACCAGCTTCTTCTCCTTCAGAACCCCTTCCATCCTGTCCATCGCTTCCTCGAGCTGTTCGTAGGCGGTGGCGTAGCTTATCCTGATGTAGCCCTCGCCGGCCTTCCCGAAGGCGCTTCCCGGAACCACCGCGACCCTCGCTTCCTTCAGCATCAGCTCGCTGAACTCCTTGCTGGTCAGTCCTGTGTCCCTCGTCCTCGGGAAGATGTAGAAGGCCCCCTTGGGCTTGACCGTCGGAAGTCCCATCTCGTTCAGGCGCTTCCAGACGAGGTTCCTCCTCCTGTCGTACTCAGCCCTCATTTCCTCCACGGCTTTCCAGCTCCTTTCGTCCTCGAGAGCCTTCGCAGCGGCGTACTGGACGAAGGTGACCGGACAGGTGGCGTTGTACATCTGGAAACGGGTCATCTTCTCGATTATCCACTCTGGGGCCGCGACGAAGCCGAGCCTCCACCCGGTCATGGCGAAGGTCTTGGAGAAGCCGTTTATAGTTATGGTTCTCTCGAACATGCCGTCGAGCGAGGCTATGCTGTGGTTCTTGACGCCGTCATAGACGAAGTGCTCGTAAACCTCGTCGCTGAAAACCATGAGGTCGTGCTCGACCGCGAAGTCCGCTATCTCCTCGATGTCCTTCCTCGTGAGAACCGCCCCGGTCGGGTTGTTGGGGCTGTTGATGATGAGCGCACGGGTCTTCTCGCTCACATGCTTCTCGAGGTCGTCAACGCTCAGCCTGAACTCGTTCTCCTCGTAGGTCGGCACCTCCACCGGCTTCCCGCCGGCGAGGATAACGGCCGGGGCGTAGCTGACGAACATCGGGCTTGGAATGAGAACCTCCTCGCCCTCCTTAAGGAACGCGGCGAGGCCCAGAATGAAAGCCTGGTTGGCACCCACGAGGATCATTATCTCCCTCTTAGGGTCGGCCTCGATGCCGTTCTGCTTTTTGAGCTTTCTTGCAACGGCCTCGCGCAGCATCATTATTCCCGCGTTCGGGCTATAATGGGTCATGCCCTTATCGAGGGCCTCCTTGGCGTACTCCTTGATATGCTCGGGGGTGTCGAAGTCAGGCTCGCCTATTCCAAGTGATATCAGGCCTTCAACACCCTGGGCGAGGTCGAAGAGCTTCCTTATCTCAGAAGGGTTGACGAGTTCCAGCCTGTCGCTCAGCGCCATGAACATCACCGAAGGGTCTTCGGGCCGATGTTTATAACCTTACCTCAACGAAAAGATGTACATCGAAGTGCTTAAGATGACATTGGAGAACCCAATGAGCCACTGGGGAGCAACTTTAACACAAGCTCATAAGCCCTTAAAGCCCTACGGGAGGACTTTGAGACCCGTTCTCCTGGCCAACTCCCTGAACTTGGAGTCGAACGTTACCAGAACGCCTTTATCAATGGCGTGGACTAAAATCATCGCGTCATTGAAGCGAGAGAGTGAAATCTTCTCAGATTTCAGAAGCTCAAAGGCCATCTTCACGGTTTCTGGGCCGTCCTTAAGTCCCCTGAACCTCGGGTCATCGAGGTAGCCATTCAGAACTTCCCACGTCTCCCCAGCGGAAAATCCGTTGTTCTTGAAGAACCAGACGAACTCCTGGAGGACTATCGCTGGTATATACCACGTATCGAGGGACTCCAGGACATCTTCTGCCTCTCCGTGAAACTCGGAGTCCTCGAAGGTGTCGTAGATGAGGACGTTCGTGTCTATCACTCCGTGCATTCCTCCATGCCCCCCTCGATGGCCCTCTCGATTTCCTCCGGAGAAAGCTTCTTTCCGAGCCTGAGCCTCTTTCTCTTCCTCTCTAGCCTTTTGATAACTATCCTATCGCCATCAATGTGAACTTCGAGGAGCTCTCCCTCCCTTATGCCGAGCGCCTTTCTAATCTCGGCCGGAATCGTTATCTGATAGTTGCGGGTTACTTTGGTAATGCTCATACTATGTCCACCTTCGTAGTAGGTTCGTCGACCTACTATATTAACCTTTCCAAACCGCAAACCCCTCAACCACCAGGACATCCAGTCCGGCCGTCCGGAACGTTCTCAGAGCATCCCCGGGCGAGCACACTATCGGCTCGCCGTGCATGTTGAAGCTCGTGTTCAGCACAGCGCCAAGGCCACTCCTCCGCTCGAACGCCTCTATAACCCCGTAGTAGGTCGGGTTAACCTCCTTTCTGACCGCCTGCGGCCTCGTTGTGCCATCAACATGAACCACCGCCGGCGCTTCCTTCCTGAACTCCTCGCTCGCCGTGTAGCTCATGGTCATGAACTCGTTTGGCCTTCCATTGAGGTCCTCGAGGTATCTCTCGGCCTTCTCCCAGAGTATTGACGGTGCGAAGGGCTGGAAGACGTCGCGCTTCAGGGCAACGTTGAGCCTCTCCTTCACTCCCTCATCGCGCGGATCTGCTAAGATGGAGCGGTTCCCCAGGGCCCTCGGTCCGAACTCCATCGCCCCCTGGAAGAATCCGACCAGCCTGCCCTCCACGAGGGCGTCCGCAACGAAGGATGGAACGTCAACCTCCTCGTACTCAACCCCCTCGCTTCTCAGAAGCTTTTCCACTTCGTCCTTTCTGTAGGCAGGCCCGAGGTAGACGTGCTCGAGCTTAAAGGGCCTCCACTTCCCATCGAGCCTCTTCATCTGGGCCCTAACGAAAACCGCAGCACCGAAGGCAAGGCCACCGTCGTCCATGGCCGGGAAAACCCAGAGGTTCTCGTCCCCAAGAACGCGCCTCAGAACCGCGTTGGCCTTGACGTTCTGGGCAACTCCTCCCGCGTAGGCAATTGGTAGGCCCTTCGATCTCAGCCTCAACCCGAGCTCCTCCATCAGCTTCTCTAAGTGAGCCTGAGCGCTTGCCGCTATCTCCATGGCCTTTTTCTGGAGCTTACCTTCAAGCTTTCCGCGCTTCATCTGGAGGGCGATATCCCTGGCGTGTCTGAGGGGATAATCAAAGAGCTCTGCGAGCTTCCTCGTCGCATCAACCCCGATTACTCCGAGATGGTTGTCGAAACTCAGTCCGTTCAGTTCTATTATTGAGCTCAGGTCGTAGGTTGGCTTTCCGTAGGCGGCGAGGCTCATGACTTTACCCTCGTGGCGCATCGGTTTGAATCCAAGAAGCTCGGTGACAGAGGCGTAGAAGTCGCCGAGGGAGTCGATGTAGGTGCTCTGGGCTATCCTCACCATCTCGCCGTCTCTCGCGATGTAAATCGAGGAGCTCAGTCCGTCGCCGGCGGCATCTATGCTCACCGCCAGGGCGTCGCGCCAGCCGCCCGTGTAGTAGGCGGAAGCGGAGTGGGCGAGGTGATGCTCGACAAAGAGGACCTTCCTCTTGAAGTCCGGCCCGAAAACCGCCCGAAGGTGAGTCTCGAGCTCCTGGAGGCGCTTCTGCTTTCTGAAAATCCCCGCGACGGCTATTATCTCGATATCTTCCGGAGAGGCATCGGCCATCTCCATGACCTTCCTCACGCTGAGCTCCGGGAAGCCGCGGTACTTCTTCACCCTGTTGAGCCTTTCCTCGTTCACCGCGAAGAGCCTTTCCCCGTCTATCAGCGCCGCCCCTGCGTCGTGGCCATCGTGGATTCCGAGTATCATGGTGGTGCGTTCCGATGCTCGTTTTTTAAACGTTGGGGATGGAAGAATTTAAAAATGCCGTCAAATGAATACATTTGCTGGAGGTGGAAACATGAAAAGGCTCGGTGCTCTGTTCCTGTTCCTCATGATAGCCCTCGTTCCGTTCGCAGGGGGCGCAGGCGCTACCACCTGGAGCTACAAGACCTTCGTGAAGCAGTCGGTGGCCTGGTACTACCTCTACCTCGACAAGCAGGACAGCTTCCAGGAGCTTTACAACCTCAGCGTCCAGATGAACGTCAGCAACGAGACCCTCAGCCTCGCCCTCGAGCTCTACAACAACGCCACCGCCGAGTACGAGAGCGCCATGACCTACGGCCTCCCGAGGGACACGAGAACCCTCAGCTGGGTCGTCTTCAGCGTCCACATAAGGAAGGCCTACCTCTACGCCAGCCAGGCCGTCGAGGTCCTCGAGCAGGCCCTCAAGGAGCTCGAGGCCGCGAACGCCTGACTTCCCTTTCTTCTCACCCTTTTAGAACCGCATGACTTCATGAAATTGGTGGCTTCAAGTTTAAGAAAAAGGGTGGAGGTCAGTAAGTCCTCGCGAAGCGCGCGATGAACTTCGCTTCCCTGCCGCAGACCGGGCACTTCTTGCCCTCTATCCTGGCCTTCTCCTCCGGATAGGGCGTTCCGAGCATCTTGGCGTCGAGCTCCTCCTCCATCTTGAGGCCGCACTCTTCGCTACCGCACCAGGGAATCTCCACTATTCCGCGCCTGTCCTCGAAGACGGCCTTGGCTTCTTCAATGGTGTCGACGCGCTTGATGTGGCTCTCAAGGAACTCCTTCGCCCTGTTGTAGAGGTTATCCATTATCCCGTCGAAGGTCTTCCTGACGGCCTCGACTATCTCCGCCCTTTCAACGACCTCCTTGGTTAGGGTGTCGCGCCTCGCTATGACGGCCTTTCTCCCCTCGACGTCCCTTGGGCCGACCTCTATCCTGACGGGAACGCCCTTCAGCTCCCAGTCGTAGTACTTCCTGCCGGGCCTTATGTCCCTCTCATCGACGTGGACGCGGATTCCGGCGTTCCTGAGCTCCTCCGCTATCTCCCTCGCGTAGGCGAAGACGTCCGCCTCGGCGTCCTTCTTCGGAATCGGCACGACCACGACCTGTATCGGTGCTATCGTTGGCGGGAGGACGAGGCCGTTGTCGTCGCCGTGGATGGCCATAACAGCCGCGAGAAGGCGCTCGCTCATTCCGAAGGTCGTCTGGTGGACGTACTCGTGCTCTCCTTCCTCGGTCTCGTACTTTATGTCGTAGGCCTTCGCGAAGTTCTGGCGGTAGTTGTGCATCGTTCCTATCTGGAGGGTCCTGCCGTCGGGCATCATAATCTCAGCGCCGAGGGAGTAGTAAGCTCCTGGGAACTTGTCCCAGTCCGGGCGCTTTGATATGATGTAGGGAATCGCGAGGAACTTTGCGAGGCGATCGAATATCTCGAGGTCCTCCCTTATCTGTCTCTCGGCGTCCTCGTAGCTGTCGTGGGCCGTGTGGGCTTCAAAGAAGCGGCTTATCTCCCTCACGCGGATGAGCGGCCTCGTGTGCTTGGTCTCGTAGCGGTAGGTGTTGACTATCTGGTAAACCTTGAATGGGAGGTCTGCGTGGGAGCGTATCCAGAGCGAGAACATCGAGTACATAGCGGTTTCGCTCGTGGGTCTGAGAATGAGCCTGATGTCAAGCGGGTCGTGGCCCGCATGAGTCACCCAGAAGACCTCGCCCTCGAAGCCTGCTATGTGCTCGGCCTCCTTCTGGAACTCGGTTTCAGGGATGAGCGCCGGGAAGAGGACCTCCTCGTGGCCGGTTCTCTCCATCTCGGAGTGGATGAACCTCTCAATGTTGCGCATGATTTTAAGACCGTACGGGAGCCAGATGTTCATTCCCTTGACCGGATAGCGCTTGTCCTGGATTCCAGCGGTCTCGATGAGCTCGTTATACCACTCGCTGAAATTCTCGCTCCACTTTTCCCTCTTAACTTTACCCGCCATCAGCACCACCTAACGGGAGAAATCGAAAAAGTTTTTAAGCTTTCCCGGTGGCGGCTTGGCCTTCTGACGAACGTGAAGGAAAACCTTATTAGGGCCGTTTCGATAAGCATCTTAAGGTGATACCATGAGGCCAAGGGTGGCCGTTCTCTTTAAGATGAAGAGCAAACCCGTTGAAGAACTGAAGAAGTACGCGGACGTCGAGTTCATCCTGTATCCCGACGTTGATGAACTGAAGGAACGAATAGGAGAATTCGACGCGGTGATACTCTCTCCACTGAACCTGTTTCCCCGTGAGATCATCGAGAGGGCCGAGAGGCTGAAGGTCATCAGCTGTCATTCCGCCGGCTACGACCACGTTGACGTTAAAGCTGCAACCGAGAGGGGAATATACGTTACAAAGGTTGCGGGCGTTCTCAGCGAGGCCGTTGCGGAGTTCGCGGTCGGCTTAACAATAGCGCTTCTGAGAAAAATCACATACGCCGACAGGTTCATAAGAGCTGGAAAGTGGGACTCCCACAGAACAGTATGGAGTGGTTTCAAGGAGATTGAGACCGTCTACGGCAAGAAGGTTGGAATCCTCGGGATGGGCGCCATAGGAGAGGCCATAGCGCGGAGAATGAAGGCGATGGGGACTGAAATCTTCTACTGGTCGCGCTCGCGGAAGCCCGATATCGAGGAGGAAGTTAACGCGAGGTACCTCCCCATTGACAAACTCCTCAGGGAGAGCGACATCGTAATCCTGGCCCTTCCTGCGACGAAGGAAACCTACCACATCATCAACGAGGAGAGGCTGAAGCTCCTCGAGGGGAAGTACCTGGTGAACATCGGGCGCGGAACGCTGGTGGACGAGAAGGCCCTCGTGGAGGCCATTGAGGGAGGAAATTTGAAAGGCTATGCAACGGACGTCTTTGAAAACGAGCCCGTTGAGGAGCACGAACTGTTCAAGCACGAGTGGGAGACCGTCTTAACGCCCCACTACGCGGGCCTCTCAAAAGAAGCGATGGAGGACATGGGCTTCCAGGCCGTTAAAAACCTCCTCACCGTTCTCAGGGGGGAAGTCCCGGAGACGCTCGTTAACCGCGAGGTCGTCAAAGTTCGCCCGCCGGAAGAGGTCAAGATGCTCTGAGGTGATGGTATGCGCTGGAAGGAATACCTGAAGGACAGACTGGCCCCCTATGGGCCCGTGGTTGAGGATGAGCGGGGACTGCTCTTTGAGATGGTTGATGAGGAGAGTGGAACGGAGGACAGGCTGGCATTCGTTGTTCCTGACCCCGAGAGTCAGGGGATCCTCGTGGAGGCGTCTGTGGCCGCGATAGCTGACCTAACCGACCACGACCTTCCGGGCAGAAACGTCTTTGCCTTCGGTTTCGAGCCGAAGTTTGAGGGCACCGTGATAAAACTGGGTCTCTTCGAGGTCGAGCCCGGAACCGGGGCGACAATCGGAGCGGTCCCCATGAGAGTGCTGGAGATAGCGGAGAAGAACAGGATCCCCTTCCACAGGGCTGACGGGGAGGGGATAGGCCTCCCGTTGGGCGGCACGAAGGAGGACTTCGAGGCGCTGGTAAAGCTCATAGAGGCGATTGCCTTCGAGTGGTAAACCTTTAAATACTCAGGGCTCAACGTGGGAATGGTGGGAAAAGTGGGATTAACGAGGATTGATTCCAAGGGCAGGGTCGTAATTCCAAAGGATGTTCGGAGAAAGCTAAACATCAAACCCGGTGAGGAGTTCCTCGTCACCGAGATAGACGGCGATACGATAGTTCTAAGGCGGTTCAACGTCAAGAAGATGCTCGAAAAGCTCGTCAGGAACTCAAGGGGAATCAACCTCGAAAAACTTGAAGCCGAAACCGAAGAAGAGGGGAATAGGGTTGCGAAGGAACTCTACGGGCTCTAAATTCCTGCTCGACACAAACGTCTTCATAGCGGCCGTTAAGCGGGGCTGGACTGACACGACTGAGCTTTTGCTCCATTTTCTCACCAACAAACGTTATGTTCTGGTAGCAAACGACGTCTTAATGGCCGAGTACAGGAAATACGCCGAAAAGCTCAACGCGTTGGACTTTTATAACTTCATCAGCAGACGGGTCGCGATTGTGAATCCCAGCAGGGAAGAGGTGCTTCGCATTCTCCCGTATTTTCCCGAAACCCAGCTCGCGGATGCAGTCCACGCGGCAACGTGCCTGAAAAGCGGGGCAATCCTCGTTACCAACGACAAGCACTTTGAGAAAGTCTCCAAAGCAGGCATTATTGACGTGTGGAGCATAAGCGAAGCTATAAGACGCATCTTGAGGGACGGCTAATGCTGAAATACCCCGGCTACTTTGCAGTCGGTGTCTTCATAGGAATCCTTGCGGCCATGTTCGGCCTCGGAGGCGGATTTCTTGTAGTGCCGGCGCTGAACTTCC